>JACMOI010000036.1 GCA_014378105.1 Pseudopedobacter sp. | reverse complement strand
TTTTTTTTATGTCTTTTTTGATGTAATATAAATGGTACTATTTTTTAAAAAAAAGACGTAACATTTTGAAGCTTCAAATGTCTTATCATGGAAAAAAATCATCATAATGAAACATTTATACACTTTAATATGCTTTATCCTGATTTCGCACATGATTTATGCGCAATTTCCAGGAGGAGGATCACAGGCAACGATTACTGGTAAAATCACAGGTACCATTATCGATTCTTTAACTAAGAAGCCAGTAGATTATGCAACTATTTCTTTATCAAGAAGTGGACAAACAAAAGCGACGAATGGCACACTAGCAGACGATAAAGGGTCGTTTAAATTAGAAAATATCAAACCTGGTAAATACAGATTAACTCTTTCTTTTATTGGTTATAATAGTAAAATCATTGATCCGGTAGAGACAACAGGTTCTAAGCTTGATTTAAATTTAGGTAACATCATTTTATCTTCAAATGCTAAAATGCTGAATGAAGTAACCGTTACTGGCGAAAAATCTTTAGTAGAAAATAAAATTGATAAGATTGTTTACAATGCAGAGAAGGACGTAACGATTTCTGGTGGAAATTCTACAGATGTATTAAGAAAAGTTCCTTTGTTATCTGTTGATTATGATGGAAATTTATCGCTTAGAGGAAGTTCGAATGTAAGAGTTTTAATTAATGGAAAGCCATCAGGTGTGATGGCTGGAAATATGGCCGATGCGCTTAAAGCTATCCCTGCGGATCAAATTAAAAGTGTAGAGGTAATTACATCGCCATCAGCCAAATACGATGCTGAAGGCACTTCTGGTATCGTAAACATCATCACAAAGAAATCTAATTTAGAAGGTATAAGTGGCTCTATAAATGCTGGAGTTGGTACACGCCAAAACAGTGGGAACGGAAATTTGAACATTAAAACTGGAAGATTAACTGTTTCTGGTAATGCAGGTGGTTATGCTTCTTGGCCACAAACATCAATTCTAAGTTTCAATAAATTAAGTAATGACAACTCTTTTTCTCTAAGTCAATCAGGACAAAACGAAACAAAAAGAATTGCAACTAACGGGTCTTTAGGTGCCGATTACGATTTTAATAATTATAATTCTTTTAGCTCAAGTTTAAAAGGTAATTGGTTCCAGTTTTCAACTGACGGAAATAATTTTAATCAGAATATTTTTAGCGGAAATAATTTCAGTTTCAACAGAGACTCTTACAACAAAAATAAAGTTATTGGTTATGATTGGAATAATGATTTTACACATAAATTTAAGAAAGAAGGACAAGAAATTTCCTTTGCATTTCAATTGACTAACTCTAATCTGAAAAACGATTTTAATTCGGATTTTATTTATCCATCGGGTTCGAACTTTAGAGATTCAACAGAGATTGGAAATAGTGATGCAATAAATAAGGAAAAAACTTTTCAGGTAGATTATTTGCAGCCATTCAAAAGAATAGTTTGGGAGTTTGGCGTAAAAACCATTTTAAGAGATATCTCTAATGACTCTAAGGTAGAAAGTCAATATATTCCATTTAACGGTAAAACGTTTGTAAATCCAAATAGAAATTACATTTATGATTATAAACAAAATGTATATGCAGGTTATACGACATTTGGATTTACACTTGCTAAAAAATATGGATTTAAATTGGGGGCAAGATATGAAGCAACTGAAATAGAGGGAGCAGCTACTGGGACAACAATTTTCACACCTTTTTCTAATAACTACGGAAATCTTACGCCAAGTTTTGTCGTTTCACGTAGTTTCAAAAACTTCCAAACCTTAAAACTGAGCTACAATAAAAGAATCGCAAGACCTAGTTTGTTTTATTTGAATCCTTTCAGAAATTCCGCAGATCCTTATAATGCAAGTCAGGGAAACCCTAGCTTAAAGCCTGAAATTTCTGATAATTACGAATTCAGTTATTCAACTTTTGTTAAAACAACAATCATCAACGCAGCAATTTATTATCGTAACACAAAAAATATTATTGAGAGTTTAGTAAGCAATTATCAAACTGAAGGTAATAAAGTAGGGTCTTTAACCACTTATGGGAATATAGGTACAAACAACTCATATGGATTTAATTTCTTTGGATCCGTTAATCCTATAAAGCCGCTAACATTTCGCGGAAATTTCAATGTTAACTCTTATGATATTAATGTAAATTCACAAAACGCTACAATTGCTTCTGCTGCGGCAAATAAAACTTATTTTGTTTACAGTGCATTTGTAAGTGCAAGCTATTTGTTTCCCAAAGGTTTTACTTTCGAAACATTTTTGATTACTAATTCACCACGTAGAACATTCCAAGGAAAAAATCCATCATTCAATATGTGGAATTTAGGATTAAAGAAGGATCTTTTCAATAAAAAAGGAAGCATTGGCATTAATGTGATAGACCCATTTAATGAGCGCAAAAACTTTAACTCTCAAATAAGTGGAGCCTCATTCACTCAGAACAGTAATTTTTCCATTCCTTTCAGGTCTGTTGGTGTGAACTTTAGCTGGAGATTTGGATCTTTAAAAGTGAGCCAAAAGGAAAAAGGAGTTAAAAATAGTGACTTGAAACAAGGTGACCAAGGTGGTGGTGGCGGACTCGGTACTGGAAATAACTAAATAAAAAAAAGCTTCCTAAATTTTTGGGAAGCTTTTTTTTGATAATTTTTTGGAGATAAAAAGTTTTAATTATTGTTTCTTAACGTTTTTCAAAACCAATAAATTTTGGGCATTACTACTCAATCCAGAAATGTTATTCTGATAAAGATTCACAAACTCATCATAAAATAAGGGAACAACAGGTGATTCATCCATCATCAATTGATCCATTTTTTGATAGAGTTTAAATCTTTCCTGATCATCTTTAATGTAATTGATTTGCTCATACATTTTATCAAACTCCTTATTATTGAAACTGGTGTAGTTTGGGCCTATTGGGACATAGTTTTTAGAATAAAACATAGAAAGATAAATCTCGCCATCTGCATAATCGGCAATCCAACTTCCTCTAAAAAAATTTACTTGTCTTTTAGCAATTGTTTCACGTAATGATGCACTTTGATTTACTTCTATTTTAGATTTTATCCCTACGTTGCTTAATTCGCCCTGAATAAATTCTATTAAATCTTTATAAGTTGTAGTGGTACTTAGCGTAACTTCACCCATTCCTTTTCCTTCCGGAAATCCAGCTTCAGCTAATAATTCTTTAGATTTTTCTGGATTATAAGGATATCCTTTCACAGCTTTAGCATTAAAACCGGGCATTCCAGCAGGTATAAATCCTGAATTTCCTGGTATACCAATGCTGTTTCTCAGGTATTTAACTAACCTTTCTCTATTGATGGCATAATTAATCGCCTGCCTTACTTTTTTGTATTTTAGTGGTGAGTTTTTCACAATTGCTAAACTGCTATCCACCAGCATTCCTAAATATTCGGTATTCAAATAGGAGCCTTTCCTTAACTTAAACTTTCCTTTATATTTATCGGTCATGGTACCACCTTTGGTCAATATATCATCGCGATAGCTTCCGTCGACACTATTAAAGAAGTCCAGTTTCTTTTTAATGAATTCCATAAAGGCGGTTTGCTTATCAGGAATAAAAGTAGCTTTTACAGCATCTAAATAGGGTAACTGAATTCCTGCGCTATCTTTTTCAAAGTAATGCTCATTTTTTAAGAGTACTAAAACTTCACCTTCTTTCCAGTATTTAAATTGAAATGGTCCAGTGCCAATTGGGTGTGTTCTAAACTCTTTCACATAATGTTCAGCAACCTCAAAAGGAATAACAGAACAGTATTGCGCCGAAAGCATAGAAATAAACGGTGGAAAAGGTTTGTTAAGTTGTATCACGAATGTGGAATCATTCGACGCTTGAAAAGCTTCTTGACCATCAACTTTATCATTAAAAATCCAAGCTCCAGACGAAGCGATTTTAGGATCAATAATTCGAGAAAAACTATATTTAAAATCGTTGGATATCGCTTTTCTTCCTTTTCCGTCTTTAAATAAAGCATCATCATGGAAATAAACATCGTCTCTTAAATGAAAGGTATAGGTTTTCCCATCCTCGGATATGTCCCAACTTTTAGCCACACATGGTTTTATATTTAAATGATCATCAATCTGCACCAAACCATTAAATATTTGGTTGGTCATCCATAAGACATTCTGGTTTCTGGCAAAAGCAGGGTCTAAAGAAGTTAATCCCTGATCTAAATTTAAGTTAAAAACTGTTTTATCAGAGTTGACTTTTCCAGCGTTACAAGAAGAAAGAATAATCAATGCTAACCCAAATAAAGAAACAATTTTCAACTTCATAGCGTTATTAAAATATGTTGAGCTTACCAAGACGTTCAAATTTTTATCTTTGCCAAAATAAGATAAAAGCTTTATAAATGAATCAAAGAAGAAT
>JACMOI010000035.1 GCA_014378105.1 Pseudopedobacter sp. | reverse complement strand
GCTTTTGACGAACATTTTGCCTCTGAATTTAATATCGATAGTTTTTCTGATTTGGTTTTACAAATCAATAAAAATGAACCTTCACAAAAATTTGCCGAAACCTATTTGGCACAAGCAAATAATTTTTTAACCCAGGTAAAAGCTTTTAGGCCAAGCCCAGAATTAGCTAAATAATGGTACTAGAACCAAAAATAACATTAGTTGGCGCAGGCCCAGGCGATGCCGATTTAATAAGTATAAAAGGGGTAAAAGCTTTAGCAAAAGCCGAAGTAGTTTTGTATGACGCTTTAGTGAATGAAGTATTGTTAGAGATGGCTCCAGAAAGTGCAATCAAAATATTTGTAGGTAAAAGAGCTGGTCAGCATTCTTTAAAGCAAGAAGAAATCAATCAGTTATTAGTTGATTCGGCATTGCGATACGGTTACGTAGTCAGATTGAAAGGAGGAGATCCATTTGTATTTGGTAGAGGTTATGAAGAAATTGATTTTGCCCATTCGTATAATATTCAAACAGAAGTTATACCGGGTATTTCAAGCTCTATTTCTGTACCAGCCTTACAAGGAATTCCCTTAACCCACCGCGGTGTGAGTGAAAGCTTTTGGGTGATTACAGGTACAAAAGCCAATGGTGCAATCTCTAATGATTTAAAGGTTGCCATAAAGACTAAAGCTACGGTGGTCATTTTAATGGGGGTAAATAAAATAAAAGATATAGTTGATATTTATAAAAAAGAAGGCTTAAGCAGATTGCCTATCGCCATTATTCAAAATGGGAGTACTCCAAAAGAAAAAGCAGCTATTGGGGTAATGAATACAATTATTGAGCAAATTGAAGAGAAAAAAATTGGGGCTCCTGCAGTAATTGTTATTGGAGAGGTAGTTAGTTTACATCCATTATTTCAGCCTATTTTGGCTTCTTATGAGTTTGTTGACGCAGAATAAGGAAAATATCAATTTGGAAGCTGATAACGGAAACGAATTGTTTCCTGTTTTCTTGAAGCTACAAAATTTCCATACCTTATTGGTGGGAGGTGGCAATGTTGGGCTCGAAAAATTAAGTGCTTTATTAGCTAATAGTCCTAAAGCTAATGTTACTGTAGTTGCTGACAGGTTTTTACCTGAGTTAAAACAATTAGTTGCTCAACACCAATCTGTAAAAATAATAGCCCGTAAGTTTATCGATAAAGATTTAGAAGGTGCTGAACTTGTAATTTTAGCTACAGATAATAAAGATTTACATATCTATATCAGAAAAATAGCAAAAGAAAAAGGTTTGCTTTTAAACGTAGCTGATACGCCAGAACTTTGCGATTTCTATTTAGGTTCTATCGTTAAAAAGGGAAATCTAAAAATCGCCATTTCTACTAATGGTAAATCGCCAACGGTTGCTAAGCGTATTAAGGAGGTATTAAACGAAAACATTCCTGATGAAATAGATGATACATTAGATCAAATTAATAAACTTCGCTTAACGTTAAAAGGAGATTTCGCTTATAAAGTAAAAGCATTGAATCAGGCTACTGCAAGCTTGGTGGCTGAAAAACAACCAGAAAGAAAATTATCAGCGGCAGCATTAAGCTGGATGATATGGAGCAGTGTAGTGATTTTTACCGGGATTATCCTGTATGCTATTTGGCAACAGGAACCAGTTTTTAGAGATTATGCGGAAAGCGTAAATCCGCAGTTTTATTGGTTCTTAGGGGCTGGCTTTTTATTTGCTATGATAGACGGGGCAATCGGAATGTCATATGGCGTAACCTCTACCACGTTTTCATTATCAATGGGCATCCCTCCTGCTTCAGCAAGTACAGCTGTTCATATTTCAGAAATTTTAAGTAATGGGATTGCGGGTTTTATGCATTATAGGATGGGGAATATCAATAAAAAACTATTGAAACTATTGTTAATTCCCGGTATTATAGGAGCAGTATTAGGTGCATTTTTATTATCTTCTTTGGAGGAATACGCACAATATACAAAGCCTCTGATTTCGGTTTACACTTTGATTTTGGGATTTGTCATTTTAAATAAATCAGGGATTATTAAAGTAAAAAAAAGGGAGCGAAATTCTAAAATAAAAAGAATTGGAACTTTGGGATTTACCGGGGGTTTTATAGATGCTGTTGGAGGTGGAGGTTGGGGATCTATCGTACTTTCTTCATTAATTGCAGGAGGTAGAAATGCCAGATACTCTTTGGGGACAGTAAAATTGAGTCGGTTTTTCATCGCTTTAATGAGTTCCTTAACCTTTGTGACCATGTTAGATGGCTTACGCTGGTATGCGGTTGCAGGTTTGGTGTTAGGAAGTGCCGTAGCCTCTCCAATTGCTGCTCGGGTTTCTAATAGAATTTCTGCCAAAACCATTATGGTTTCGGTAGGAGTAATTGTGATTTTAGTGAGTTTAAGGTCAATTTTAAAGTTTTTTGGACTGTCTTTTTAAGGCTTAAGCCAATAGATATATTATTTTTGCAGGATTGATGAATACAGAAAAAATTAAAAAGGCGATAGCAGGAAAAACTCCACAAGAAGTTTTGGCTTACTTAGCGCAACAGTTTGAAGAAGGATTGATTTTTTCTACCAGCTTTGGATGGGAAGATCAGGTGCTTTCAAATATGATTTTTTCTCAGGATTTGAATATTAAGGTTTTTACTTTGGATACAGGTCGCATGTTCACCGAAACTTATTATACCTGGAGCAGAACTTTAGAAAAATATAAAAAGCCTATTCATGCTTTTTATCCAAACGAGGAGAAATTACAGGAAATGATTTCCTTAAAAGGTCCAAGTAGCTTTTATGAATCGGTAGAAAACCGTAAAGAATGCTGTGGAATTAGAAAAGTTGAACCTTTGAAAAGAGCTTTGAAAGGTCAAAAAGTTTGGATTACAGGCATAAGGGCGGATCAATCTCCTAATCGTGAGGATATGGATTGGGTAGAATGGGATGAAGTGCATCAATTAATTAAAGTGCACCCTATTTTTAATTGGACTTTAGAAAATGTGAAAACTTATGTGAATGAAAATAATGTTCCTTTTAATCCATTACATGATAAAGGTTTTCCAAGCATAGGTTGCCAACCATGCACTAGAGCAGTAGCGCCAGGCGAAGATTTTAGAGCCGGACGATGGTGGTGGGAAGATGCCAGCAAAAAGGAATGTGGGTTGCATGAATCCATAAAAGGAAAAGAGGTTTTTAAACCCTAACGAAGCGAAAAGCCGAAAGCGATTTTATAATTAAGAAAAATTTCGAGTAGAGTATGAATTTATTTTTGACGAAAAAAAAGTCTCATGTCTCACATCTCAATACTCATATCTAATAAAAAAATGGATTATTTAGACCAGTTAGAGGCGGAGGCCATAGCGATTTTAAGAGAAGTGGCAGGTCAGTTTGAAAAGCCAGCATTGCTTTTTTCAGGAGGAAAGGATTCCATCACCTTAGTGCGATTGGCAGAAAAAGCCTTTCGTCCAGGAAAGTTTCCTTTCCCTTTGGTACACGTAGATACCGGACATAACTTTCCAGAAGTGATTGAATTCCGCGATAGGATGATTGAAAAAATTGGTGAAAAGCTGATTATTGGTCATGTTCAGGATGCGATTGATAGCGGAAAAGTGATAGAGCAAAAAGGTAAAAATGCCAGTAGAAATGCTTTGCAAACCGTTACGCTTTTA
This sequence comes from Pseudopedobacter sp., assembly GCA_014378105.1. Lineage (GTDB taxonomy): Bacteria > Bacteroidota > Bacteroidia > Sphingobacteriales > Sphingobacteriaceae > Pseudopedobacter. The sequence continues at coordinate 4,409 of JACMOI010000035.1, read as the reverse complement.
GAAACGATTGAGGAAAATCAGTTTGATGCCTGCATTGGCGGAGCAAGAAGAGACGAGGAAAAAGCAAGAGCAAAAGAGCGTATATTTTCCGTTCGCGATGAATTTGGTCAATGGGACCCAAAACGCCAACGCCCTGAATTGTGGAGTACTTTTAATGGAAAAATCCATAAGGGAGAAAATGTGAGGGTTTTCCCAATCAGCAACTGGACTGAGTTGGACGTTTGGAATTACATCAAAAGAGAAAACATCGAAATTCCTTCTATTTACTATTCTCACAACCGTGAAGTGATTGAGCGCAATGGCGTTTGGATGGCGGCCCATGAGTTTTTAAATATAGATGCTGATGATCAAGTTTATACCAGAAGTGTACGTTTCCGTACCGTTGGAGATATGACATGTACTGCGGCTGTAGAATCAGTAAAAACAGAAATTGATGATATTATTTTAGAGATTTCGCAATCAAAAATTAGTGAAAGAGGTGCCCGTATGGATGATAAGGTTTCTGAAGCCGCCATGGAGGACCGTAAGAAAGGAGGATATTTTTAATGGATATATTAAAATTTTTAACAGCAGGAAGTGTTGATGACGGAAAAAGTACCCTTATTGGTCGTTTGTTGTATGATACTGGTTCAGTACTAGCCGACCAGCTGGAAGCTATCCAAAAATCAAATCGTAAAAACGATGATGGAACGGTAGATTTAGCCATTTTAACCGATGGATTAAAAGCAGAGCGGGAGCAAGGAATCACCATTGATGTTGCTTATAAATATTTCCAAACGGAGAAAAGAAAATTTATCATTGCAGATACACCAGGTCATATTCAGTATACCCGAAACATGGTGACAGGGGCTTCAAATGCCGATTTGGCCATCATTTTAGTAGATGCCCGTAAAGGAGTAATTGAGCAAACTATCCGTCATTCTTATTTGGTTTCTTTACTGGCTTTAGAGCATATCGTAGTTTGTGTGAACAAAATGGATATGGTAGATTATAGTGAAGAAGTTTTTGAAAAAATCCATGCTGATTACCATGATTTAGCTACTAAACTAGGAATCAAAGAAGTTACTTTTATTCCTGTAAGTGCGTTAAGAGGTGACAATATTGTTCATGATTCTTTGCAGATGCAATGGTATAAAGGAAAAAGTTTATTGGAGCATTTGGAAACCGTTGCGGTACATGAAGTGGATAGCTTGTTGCCAGCCCGTATGGCAGTACAATGGGTAGTAAGACCCCAAACAGACGCATTGCATGATTACCGTGGCTATGTCGGTAGAGTCTTGAGTGGCGCTTTTAAAGTGGGTGAGCAAGTAACGGTTTTTCCTAGCGGGATTAAATCCACCATTTCAAGATTAGAAACTTTTGATGGCGACTTGCAAATTGCCGAAGAAGGAAAATCTATTACACTACACTTAGAAGATGAAATTGATATTTCTCGTGGAGATATGATTGGTGAAATTGAAAGAGCACCAATCGTTGCAAATGAAATTGAAGCGGATATTTGCTGGATGGATACACATGAATTGGATACTTCTGCTACTTATTTTATCCAACATCAAAGTAAGGTGACGCGTTGTAAAATCCGTGAGGTTTTGTATAAAGTCAATATCAATACTTTAGAAAAAGTGAATGCCGATTCTTTTGGCCTAAACGATATTGGCCGAGTAGAAATTAAAACTGCGGATGAATTGGCTTTTGATCCTTACGATAAAAACAAGCGCAACGGAGGAGCTATTATTATTGACAGCAGAACAAATGTGACCGTTGGTGCGCTAATGTTGAGAGAGGCATTATAAATGATAAGTTTAGAAAAGAGAATTGCCTATTTTAATAGGCAATTCTCTTACTTGTATTTATGATGAATATACACCATAAGGATTATTACCAACCAAATATTTTTTTAGGAGTTTAAATTGAATTTCTCTCTCTAATTTAAAAAAATCTGGATTTTCCTTCCTGAAAATCAACATTAATCTATGGCGTTCAAACGTAGACTTAGCGTACTCATCAGGATTGTTTTATTCCTATTTCTTTTAAACATTTAGAGAGTTTAATTTCGTCTACCAAACAGCTTTTTTCGATACTACTAATTATTTTTAAATTGTCGCTGTAATAATTGGTTTCAATTCTTTGTTTTGCTATATCGTTAAGAGATTTTAATTTTTTTAAATTTTGATCCTTGCTTAATTTAGCATCCTACAAATTAAATGTGGTTTGTGAAAAGCTTTTTAAGGAAAAAACAATTAAAATTAGTGTGAATATAAGTTTCATAAATAGATATATAGGTATTAGAAAAATGAATTTAAGTAATTCATTTTTGATCTGAGAAATAATCTTTCTTTTATATTTGCTCCTTATGCTTCTACTTACCTTTCTGGTCGCTATAGTGGTGAATTTTGTAGGTTATATCCCTTTAGGTAATATCAACCTTACCTCTATGCAAATTTCCATTAACAAGGGGATGAAGCAAGCTTTAATCTTTATTACCTCTTTTGCTATTGTTGAAGGGATATTTACTTATGTCCTGATGCGCTTTGCGGAGTGGTTTGCTACAAAAAAGGAATTTTTGCATTGGTTGGGCTGGATTTTAGTCGTTGTTTTTATTGTGATGGGTTTATTGAGTTGGATAGAATCTCATAAAGAACCGAAGCTTAAGGATGATGATATCAGGAATAAAGATAGCATCAGAACTGGAATTTTTTTAGGTGTTTTTAATCCTATGATCATTCCTTTTTGGATGATTGGTGGAACCTATCTTATCGCCAAAAATTGGATTACAACTAAAACGCCGGGTTTAGAGCTGTTTGCTTTAGGAGCTGCTATTGGGTCGTTTTTATGTTTGTATTTGTTCGCTCATTTTGCCCAATACATTCAAAATCGCTTTTCCTTCAGCAATAAAATCATCAACCGAAGTATTGCCTTGGTTTTCTTTGCATTAGCCATTTTTCAAACTTGTAAAGAGCTATTTTTCTAAATTTTTGTAGGATTTAAGCCGCTAAAATCATTTGATTGTCAAAATAGATATTTTAACATTAAATCAAATATATGTTTAAACATCTATTTATATATTTGTGGAGTTAATGAATAAATCAATATAAAAATAATAACATGTCTAATCAAGGAAAATGGTCTTTAGACCCAATGCACTCAGAGGTAACTTTTAAAGTTAAACACTTAGTAATTTCTACCGTAACAGGAACTTTTAAAATGCTTGATGGTAGCTTAACTACGGAAACTGAAGATTTTTCAGGTTCGAATGTTAATTTTTCATTGGATGTAAATAGTATTGATACGAATCAAACAGATAGAGATAACCACTTGAAATCGGCTGATTTCTTTAATGCAGAAGCATTTCCAGCAATTAGCTTTAAGTCTACTTCTTTTACAAAAAGTGGAGACGATTATAAGTTAGACGGACATTTAACAATTAAGGACGTAACCAAACCAGTTTCTTTAGCTGTTGAATTTGGAGGCACAGCAACAGATTTTTATGGTAATGTAAAAGCTGGTTTTGAAGTAACAGGAAAAATTAACCGTAAAGAGTTTGGTTTAACTTGGGACGGAATTACAGAAGCAGGTGCAATTGTGGTTGGAGAGGATATTAAATTACTTATTAATGTACAATTTGCCAAGCAGGCTTAATTGCATCATTGGATAATGGTTCATAGCTAATGGACTATATAAAGAGCTGGAGTTTTCTCCGGCTTTTTTTATGCTAAAAATCTTTACTCTTTAATCTTGTCTCTTTCCTCTCCCTTTAAAAACTCTAAATTCCATATTCTTTCAGCCTTGCGGCCAATAAGCCAAAAGGAAATAGCCAAAACAGAAAAGAAAATTGCTTTATGCCAGGCACCCCAAAAGTATTCGAAAAAACGGCTATATAAGTTGATGATGAGAAAAGTGGCCCCATACTCTCTCAACATTTCATCTTTAAATTTAAAGCCTAATAATAAAGCTAATCCACAAAGAATGATGGATAACCCAGCCCAAAAGTAAAGCGAATATTGACTAATCTGATACCATTGGTCTATAGAGCCGAAATTTCCAAAAATAGATAACAACCATAAGGCAATAAAGAAATATAACAAACCAATAAAATAAGTGGTTTGAAAAAGAAAATCACTTCGTTTAAATCTTTTGAATAGAATTGAAAATAGAGTAAGTGTAATTCCGAAGCACACAAATCTTAAAGGATAATTCATGCCTAGGAAATAGAAATTTCTCTTGCTGATAAAGCTGGTCTCGGTACCAAACCAGGCACCTAAAGAAAAAAGAGCGAATGCCCAAATCAGTTTTGATTTAAAGCGATAACCTAAAATGCCATAAACGGGAACTGCCGCTAAGAAAAGCAGTGCATAATTATCACTATTTTTATCAATGGTTTTACCAAAGTAGGCGAGTCCGTTGGCTAT
>JACMOI010000174.1 GCA_014378105.1 Pseudopedobacter sp. | reverse complement strand
AGCAAGAAATAGCGAAGGCAATGCTTCTTTTCTTACAAATTTTAATAACAGGCCTTGGTTAATGGTAATCCTGATCTCATCAGCGATAAGGTATTTTACTGCATCTACAAATTTTCTAGCTTGATCCGTTGGGATATCTCCGGTTTTCACCTTTATATAAACCCCAAAGAAATCTTGTTGCTTTTGTTGAAAAACGTTGGTTGCTAACCATAATTCATAAGCTAATTTTTTAGGTGAGGGAACTTCTTCTTCAATAACAGCTGTTGGGATTTGAGGTTCAGCAATTGCCTCACGGTTTATTTTAAAGGTTTTCACTTTATTGGCAATCTGTTCCTCTTCCACTAACCTCAGCACTTCCTCAATCCCCAGTTTGTTCACTAAAAATTTTAAACGGGCTTTATTTCTATTGTTTCTTTCGCCATAACGGTCGAAAACACGTAAAACTGACTCTGCATAAGGAATAATTAAATCCTCCTGTAAAAACTCATGAACCACATGTGCCAAGGAAGGTTGTGCCCCTAAACCACCGCCTAATAACACTTTAAATCCTCTCACTTCCTTACCGTCTTCAATTTTCACTTTCGGAATAAAGCCTAAGTCATGAATAAAGGAAAAAGCGGTATCAGCTTCGCTAGAAGAAAAAGCAATTTTAATTTTTCTTCCCATCTCTTGGCAGATTGGATTTCTTAAAAAATACTCGAAAAAGGCCTGAGCATACGACGAAACATCGAAGGGTTCTGTAGGGTCAATTCCAGCAGTAGGCGAAGCGGTTACGTTTCTTACAGTATTGCCACAGGCTTCACGTAAAGTAATATCATCTTCTTCTAATTTAGACCATAATTCAGGCGTACGATCTAAACTCACATAATGTATCTGTATATCCTGACGGGTAGTTAGATGTAGGTTAGAAGAAGCATATTCATCAGAGATATCTGCAATTTTCAGTAACTGTTTAAAAGTTACTTTTCCAAAAGGCAATTTTATGCGCACCATCTGCACTCCAGACTGGCGTTGGCCATAAACGCCACGGGCTAAACGTAGGCTCCTGAATTTTTCTTCATGGATTCTTCCTTCATGAAAAGCCCTAATCTTCTTCTCAAGGTCAATGATATCTTTCTCTACGATCGGATTTTCTAATTCTGTTCTAAAACTTTGCATATTTTTTCGGATAAAAAGCCTCTTCTTTTAACGGAAGAGGCTTTATTAACACACTAAAAAGATAGCACTAACCATTATCGTAGTTTAGGTTGATAATAGCGTACCATTTAATTGAAAAACTAACTTTTCAATTTTGTTGGAGGCAAATATATATAAAGTCTATGTATTTAGTAGATTTTATTTAAAAAAAAAGTTTTACGCCTATTCATTGCTCTAATTCAATGAAATCTTATTTAGATCAAAAATTGGAATTAGGGCTTTTCGTAATTTCTCCGCAAATAATTCTGACCGTAAAAGCTAAAAAGGTAATTGCTATCGTAAAGAATTAAACACGAAAAATGATATTATAATTAAGCAGATTTTGGTGCTGGATGGAAAAAAGCGATCGAACCAAATGCGAATGCGAAAACTGTATAAACAAAAGCAACCACCCAATAAATGTAGGGTAAGTGTATATTAACGAATAATGCTTTAATTAAGGTAATGCTTCCTATAGAAAAATGAGCAAAGTTTGATATGGATGTTGGTTTATTATAAATCCCACCAATTACACTGTTTCTGCTCATCACATTTAACATTGCTAAAGCAAAATAAAGTGCTCCGATAATCTGAAAAACAAGTACAAGATTTTGCGTTCTCTCAAATTGTAAATATCCAATAACTTCATCTGGAAGAAAGGAAAATATAATGCTTACTGACCCTAACATAATAGCACTGGAAGTCATAATAATTTTTGTTTTCATAAAGTTGATGATTTAAGAATTACAATTAGCCTAATTCAGTTTTCTTTTGAAGATTGATATATAATTGATTAGAAATTCACATAAATTTAAAATTTAAAACTCATCTTAAATGTTAGGATGACGAGAAAGATCTTTTTCTTTAATAATCAAATCAGCAATGGTAGTTTCAGTCAAAATTTTTAAGGTAGCATCACGTACACTCATAAATGTATCTCTAATTCCGCAGGTTTCTTCTTCTTTACATTCTTCACATTTTTGATAGAAGTTAAGACTCACACAAGGAAGTTGAGCGATAGGACCACCAGTTAAGCGCATCACTTGCACCAAGTTAATATCTTTTGGGTCTTTGAGCAAGGAATAACCACCTCCAGCTCCTTTTTTACTAAACAAAAAGCCAGCATTACGCATTTCGAGAAGTATCTGTTCCAAAAATTTCTTCGGGATTTTCTCTTGCTGAGAAATGGAAAGGATATTCATAGGTTCCCTTCCATAGTTTTCTCCTAATGCAATTAGTGCCCTAATGGCGTATTTTGTCTTTTTGGATAACAAACCTTTATATTCTTATCAGCTTAAGGTTTAATGTCTAAAGCAGAAAGCCAAATTTTGTTGTTAAAATCTATTAGCTTACGCATTTCACCTAACACCCTAAACCTTTTATCTCAATCTTTAATTGATTTCAAGAGAATAAGTAATCTCTACTCCACCCGTAACCAGCATATCATGAACTGAACAATATTTTTTTACCGCTAATTCTGCTGCTTTTTCAGCTTTTTCTTGATCAATTGATCCTTTTAAACGGAATAAGATATGAATTTTTGTGAATATTGTTGGGATTTCTTCTCTCCTCTCTCCATCAACATCTACAGAGAAATCAGTAATTTCCTGTCTTTGCTTTTTTAAAATGGTGATCAAGTCCAAAGAACTGCATGATCCTAAAGCCATCAATACCAATTCCATCGGGCGAACGCCCAAACCTTGTCCACCAATAGCTTCGGAACCATCAATATGTATTTTTACATCCCCGCTTCCACTGCCTTCAAAATGAACAGCATCATTTACTCTTTTTATTTCTACTTTCATGATTTTGACTATGGTTGATGGCTCATGGTTCATAGCTATTAACCATGAGCCATAAGTTTATTATTATTTTGATTTCTCTAATGCATTTGTAATATCTCCGATGATATCTTCAATATTTTCTAAACCAATAGAAAGACGAACACTACCCGGGAAAATTCCAATCTGTGCTCTTTCTTCTACTGTCAATTTAGAATGAGTGGTGGAAGCGGGGTGAGTGGCAATGCTTCTGCTATCACCCAAATTAGAGGTGATTAAAAACATCTGCAAGGCATCTAAAAATCTTTTTGCTCTTTCAAAACCACCTTTAACCACGAAAGTCACAATGCCGCCACCCTGTTTCATTTGCTTTTTAGCCAGCTCATATTGTGGATGTGATTTCAGATGCGGATAACGCACAATTTCTACTTCTTCACTTTTTTCTAAAGCTTCGGCAACAGCTAAAGCATTTGCACAATGTCTATCCATTCGCAAAGGCAAGGTCTCTAAACTCTTGGATAATAACCAAGCATTAAAAGCTGACATTGCCGGACCAGTATGACGAATGAAAAACATCATTTCTTT
>JACMOI010000003.1 GCA_014378105.1 Pseudopedobacter sp. | reverse complement strand
CGTTGATTATCCAATTAATAGGGGTGAGGTGATGCTTTTAGCTGCTATCATTGGAGCAGGAAAGCTACAACCTAGTAATGAAATCATCTTGTTGCAAATTACGATAGCTCATAAAATACTTTCTGATTAATGAAGAAGCTTATTATTTTTGATTTGGACGGCACACTCGCCGAAAGCAAATCTGCAATCGATCAGGAAATAGGAAATCTTTTAAGTCGTTTATTAGAAGTGGCCCAAGAGGCCATTATATCTGGCGGTGCATGGCCTCAATTTGAAAAACAGGTATTGGATCATTTACCTGCAAATTATCCAACAAAAAAACTTTCTATTTTGCCTACCTGTGGCACTCAATATTATCAATATCAAAATGGCTGGAAGGAATTGTATGCTGAAAACTTTACGGAGACGGAGAGAAAGAAAATCATTGAGCATCTAAATGAGGCTGTAGAGAAAGCTGGGTTAGACATCAAAAAAACATGGGGAGAACAAATTGAGGATCGGGGAAGCCAGATTACTTTCTCGGCTTTGGGTCAGCAGGCGCCTTTAAAAGAAAAAAAGGATTGGGACAATGATTTTGCCAAACGTAAAAAAGTCAAAGTCCTGTTGGATATATCGCTGAAGGATTTCTCTATCACCATGGGCGGAGCCACTTCTATCGACATCACTAAACCCGGAATTGATAAAGCTTATGGCATCCATAAGCTTCAGGAAGTATTGGGCATCAAAATTGATGATATGCTATTTATTGGGGATGCTTTGTTTGAAGGTGGAAACGATCATCCAGCCAGAAAAACAGGAGTAACCTGTATTCAGGTGAGAGACCCTGAAGAAACCAAAAGAGTCATCGAAACCATCATTGCCTGTTTAGACTACTAAATTAAGAGTAAAATTTATGATTCCATTTCAACTACAACGCATTGGCACCATCATGGAGCCAGAGCAAGGCAATGAACTAGAGACAGAAGGGGTGCTTAATCCTGCGGTAACTCGCTGTCCGGCTGGTAATCTTTATCTTTTCCCACGTTTGGTGGCAAAAAACAATTACTCTCGCATTGGTATTGCCCGTGTAAAGTTTAATGAGACTGGCGACCCAATTGGCGTAGAACGCTTGGGCATTGCATTAGAACCCGAAGAAGATTATGAGAAACGCCCAAATGGAGGAGGAGGTTGTGAAGATGCAAGGGTAACTTTTGTTGATCCTTTGCAAGAATACATCATGACTTATACGGCCTTTGGCCCTAATGGACCTCGAATTGCAGTGGCCCGATCGAAAGATTTGTTTAAATGGGAACGGTTGGGGCTTGTGCATTACACTCGTTATAAAGGCATTGATTTTAATGGCATTAATAATAAAGATGCCAGCTTTTTTCCTTTCACCATCATGAGTCCAAAAGGCCACCCGTCCATAGGGATGTTGCATCGTCCGCTCTTTCCGGGTTCAAGTCCTGAAGAAACCGTTAAGCATAAAGAACGCCAAATGGATTCACATAAAGAGAGCATCTGGATTTCTTATTATAATTTTGGGGAAGACACTAACTTTCAATATGCTAAATTTACCTCTAACCACCGTTTGGCGCTGCCAATAGAAGCATGGGAAAATATAAAGATTGGTGCTGGCGCCCCTCCTTTATTAACCAAATTGGGTTGGCTCGTGGTCTACCATGGGGTGCATGAATTGGAAGGATCAACACCTGCTCAACCCAAACTATGTTATGCTGCAGGGGTCATGATCTTATCAGAATTGGATCCTCAAAAAGTAATTTATCGTTCGGCAAAACCAATCCTCATTCCTGAGCTTCCAGAAGAAACTATTGGAACAATTGCCAATGTGGTTTTCCCTACCGGTATAGATCGTCGCAATGATATTGGACAGCCTAACCGTATAGATGTTTATTATGGCATGGCAGATAACCGTATAGGCGTCGCAAAAATGGAAATACCTGATGCGCTGCCCGAAATTAGTGCTTAGGTTAAACACCCCTTAACAAAGTTTGTATTCATAAGCAATTCTTACATTTCCCTTCTCTAGAATAGGATGGAGGCTCATGCTGTTAGCAGATGCCGATGATCAAATGTGTGTTCGCTAGTTTAGGGATAGCTCGATTTTTAGCGCAATTCTATGAGGATGTGGTTTCATCGTTCAATCAAAAATAATCACTAGGGAAATCAAGGGTCGCTCTTTCGAACCATTTAACGGGTATGTTTTAAAAAAAAAACTAAATAGTTTATTTTTATTTTCTTTTCTTAGTTAAATGAATTGCCCTTTTTTAAACCTCATAAAATAAATGTCCTTATTCATCCTAGTTGGCAGCATCTTATTATTACTTTTTTTAATTGCTGTATTAAAATTGAATGCCTTTATCTCGTTATTACTGGCCTCTTTTTTTGTTGGCATTGCGAAGATGATGCCTTTAGGAACAATTGTTAATTCTATACAAGCAGGTATAGGGAGTACTTTAGGTTCTTTAATATTGATTTTAGCCTTTGGGGTGATGCTGGGAACGCTATTGTCTGATAGTGGCGCAGCACAACGAATAAGTACAGTATTAATAAATTCTTTTGGATTAAAACGAATTAAATGGGCAGTGCTGGTCACTGGTTTTGCCGTAGGAATAGCGATGTTTTATAATGCTGGCTTTGTTGTGTTAATTCCGATGGTTTATGCCATAGCGGTAAACACAAAATTGCCCTTTATCTATTTAGGAATTAGCATGGCATCCGCTCTTTCTATTACACATGGGTTTTTACCTCCTCATCCTGGACCTACAGCCATTGCCGTTATTTTTAAGGCAGACATTGGAAAAACTTTATTGTACGGAATCTTAGTGGCTATTCCTTCTTTATTGGCAGCAGGTATCGTTTTTCCTGAATTTATAAAAAATATCAAAACCAATCCACCAAAAGGATTATTTGAATACAAGACCTTTACCGAAACCGAAATGCCTTCTTTTGGCATTAGTTTTTTGATTGCTTTAACGCCCGTTATTTTGATGGGATTGGCCACGTTAAGTTCCCTTTTTGTATCACTTGATCCTTCCTTACGATCTATTTTTGAGTTTGTAGGAAACCCAACTACAGCCATGCTAATTGCAGTGTTGTTAGGCATTGTGTTTCTAGGAATTAGAAGAGGAAAGAAAATAGAAGAGGTGATGAATAAATTAGGATCTTCTATGAGTGCTGTCACCATGATTATTTTAATTATAGGAGCAGGTGGTGCCTTCAAGCAAGTATTGATTGATAGCGGAATAGGGACCGACGTAGCTGTTTTTTTTGAACATTCTACGCTATCGCCATTGATATTGGGCTGGTTGATCGCAACCATTATCAGGATAGCTTTAGGATCAGCAACCGTGGCGGGATTAACCGCTGCAGGAATTGTACAGCCTTTAGTGGTGAGTTCTGGGATTAGTCCCGAATTGATGGTGTTGTCTATTGGAGCAGGTAGTTTGATGTGTTCTCATGTAAATGACACTGGCTTTTGGATGTTTAAAGAGTATTTTGGAATTAGTATTAAAGACACTTTTAAATCATGGACCGCAATGGAAACTATTGTAGGTGTGGTGGGATTAGCTGGCGTAATGGTTTTAAATTTATTGATTAGCTAAAGGTCTTTTTATCGCAATAAAATAATAATAATGGAACAAGTGTATGTGGGTATTGATATAGGTACAACTGCCACAAAAGCAGTTGCTTTTAATAAAGCGGGGAAAGTGCTTCAGGAGGTTGCTAAAGAATATGCCATCTATCATCCTGAAGCCACGTGGAGCATACAAAAACCCCATGAAATTTTGGAAGCTGTACTTTCTTGTATAGCCGCAATTACCAAAGATACATCCCCTGAGTTTATCAGTTTCAGCTCGGCTATGCAAAGTGTTTTAATAATAGATGTGACTGGAAAACCATTAACGGATGCCATCATTTGGGCGGATAACAGGGCGCATTCTTTGGCAGAAGATTTAAAAGCATCAGCACAAGGACTACACTTTTATCAAAAAACAGGCATCCCCATTCACTCTTTTTCTCCATTGACTAAAATCGCATGGTTAAAAGAGAATAATAAAAAAGCTTTTTCAAAAGCTGATAAGTTCATCAGTATCAAAGAATACATTTGGCATCATCTAACGGGTGAATACGTGATTGATTCTTCCATGGCTTCTGGAACTGGAATGATGAATATTTATGATCTGCAATGGGATGCGATTATATTGAATTATCTACACATTAAAACTTCCCAACTATCAACCATTGTGGGTCCAACCCATACGTTTAAAAGCGACAAGATCAATACCATTTTTGTAATAGGTGGTGGTGATGGGCCTTTGGCTAATTTAGGTACGGGAGCAATGGAACTGGGTAAAGTTGCTTTAACTATTGGAACCAGTGGCGCTATAAGATTACCCATCGACAAACCTTTTATTGATGCGCAAATGCGAACACAATGTTATCATTTAAAAGGAAATCAATACCTGACCTTAGGAGCAGTAAGCAATGGAGCCATAGTTTTACAATGGTTAAAAGAAGCTATTTTACAAACAGAAGACGATTTCGAAACTCTTTTCGAGCAAGCAGCAACGGTGGTTGCAGGAGCTGAGGGATTGTTATTTGTTCCCTATTTATTGGGTGAGCGAGCTCCTATTTGGGATGCATCTGCAAAAGGGACACTCTTGGGTATAAAAATTACGCATCAAAAAGCACATTTGATTCGGGCTACAATGGAAGGGATTTTATTTGGACTTTTAAGCATTATGGAGATTTTATTGCCAGATAAAGTAAAGCAAAAGGAAATGACGATGATGGCAAGTGGGGGTTTTGCAAAAAATCCATTTTGGTTACAAATGACAGCTGATATTTTTCAAATGAAAGTAACCGTTGCCGAGACGGTAGAAGCTTCATCTTGGGGAGCAGTATTATTGGGTTTTGAAGCACTCCATATTGAAACGGAGATCACCAAAACATCGGGCATTACTTATTTACCGAATAAAGATCATAAAATAATCTATGAGGAGTGCTTCGATAAATTTAAACGCGTTTATCCGCTATTAAAAGAATTAGCCATCTAACCTTCATGATGTTTTTACGCTTGCATCGTTTTCTTTAAAATTTCTAAATAAAAGGGATTTATCGGTTTGTATGAGTTATGGATTGTAATCCCTCATAACTTAAGTTTATCGACACTTTAATTCAATAAAATAGCGCTCATTTTAAATAATTAAAAACAGTTGTTAATTAATTATATTTGATGAGGCAAAGGCATAAATTGATGGCAACTCTAATAAAAATTCGATTTGATTATTTTGCATAAATGGCATGATCTTCGCTATTGATTTGACCAGCAAATCTTCACTAACAAAGCTTAATTTCACATTCAACAATTAAATTATATGACAACTATAAAATTTAAGCAGGTTTTATTTTTCTTGGTGGCTATTTCCATTTCCCTCTCTTTTTCTTGTGATCAAAAGAAAGACAAAAAACATCATAAAAAAGATAAAGCGCAACAAACCGCAGCTGCAGAAATTAAGCAAAATGTTACAGCTCACAATTCTACAATTAATTGCGATACCTCTATGTGGAAATATGTTTACAACCCTTCCAGATTGCAGGTTATTGATCAATGTAAAACAGTGACGGGCATCATAGAAGAAAGTAGTGCCGACGAAGATGGAGACCAACACATGCTATTAAAGCTAGATAAAGGACAAAGCGACATCCTCACCAAAAGGAATATCAAGAAAAAACAAGG
>JACMOI010000173.1 GCA_014378105.1 Pseudopedobacter sp. | reverse complement strand
CTAACTGCTATTGAATATGGAGATAACGTTTAACAATGGAAGTTTATAAAATCTGTCGTGGAAATTATGCTAATAAGCTAAGTGCTTCCGGAGTATCGAACCGTTGGAACAAAGAGGATGAACTGGTCATCTACACCGGAGGTACTATTGCTTTGGCTACCTTGGAAAACGTAGCCCATAGAGCATCTATAAATATAGCAAAACCTTATAAATTATTGAGAATCGAAATCAAGGAGCAGACTTTGATTAAAGAAATCAGCGTGAAACAATTACCCAAAAGCTGGAGTAGCTTGGAGGCTTATATAGAACTGCAGGAAATAGGTTCGGATTGGTATCAATCTATGGGAAGTTTGGTTTTAAAAGTCCCCTCAGCAATTGTATCGCAGGAATTCAATTATGTCATCAATACCAAACATCCGCTATTTCTTTCAAATGTTGTTCTTGCATCTGTAGAAGATTGGATTTGGGATAAAAGATTGCTATAGAAAGCTCCAAATCAAAGGGACGAATAAATCTAGCTATTTAAAAAAGTATATCAACAAATACATGTTGTTAGGCGGTCTGGTTTACAGTTGTTTTATCACCTTTTCTACTGCATCTTACTCTCAATCCTCCTATCCAAACTAACCTTCAACTTATCCAAAAACACAGCTCTTTCCTTTTTCCGATTGGTTATATCTCTAAACTTGTTATAAAAATGCTTCAAATCAATCTGAAACATGGTTTCGAAATAGTTTACGGCAGTCTTAATTTCAATGTTTCCGTTATTCAGTGCACCAGCTTCCGCTAGTGCATAAATTAATTCTATCAATTCACTTTGGTTACCGGTCCAAGTAACTGGACAAGGTGCATGGCCAGCATCGCCATTCATTAGATTCTGCCTTTGCTGATATAAGAAATTTTGGTACTGTTCGATGGCAATCAATTTTGAAAGTCTGTAGTCGTGAGATGTTGAAAACAGGTCATCTCCTTGGAAATCCTCAATCTCCACATAAATATCGCCAGCACCACGAGTAAAATAAATATGATCAAGGTGGGTTGCGCCAGTGCGAAGGTAAACGTTGAACGTTTGGTGTTTAGCAAGAAACATTTCTAATTCATTCATTTCGGTAGTGATGTATCTATCTAATGCTTCTTCACAACTATTTGGCTTTCTGATAAAGTACTTATAAACAAAAACGTAGTAGATGTACTTACTATAAAACTGGGGCTTAATAGTTTTAAAAAAATAGATTTCACTCTCGCTGTTCTCAAAGAAAAAACTACTGAGGTAACGTTTTAAAATAGCTAGTGCTTTTTTGCTAGAGAACAAAGTCTGCTTTAACTTTTCGCATTCAGATATAGGTTTGGTTAATATTTGGCTAATCTGCTTTTCTAAAGCAAAATATAAGCGTTCCGCAAATTTTTCCATGTACTTTCCGTTTTATTGGTAGATACCTTTAATAAACTACCTCGGGGCAGAGCCCCAGAGGTATTAGAACATTGCTAACTGTTGACTGTGTATTTTTTTATATTCTTCTGCTTTTCCTTGAGACTTTACATAATTCTGAATTGTACTCTCATCTCCATGTTTTCCAACCGTGTTAACATAAAACCCTTTTGACCAAAATTCTCCGCCCCACAACTTCAGTTTAACCTCAGGATGCCTTTTAAAAATCTCTTTCGCTGTGATACTTTTTACAGTTCTGATTATTTTTGTCGGACTTTCAATAGGTACACTCTGAATCAGAAAATGAACATGGTCTTTATCTGTCCCAATTTCAATGAAAATTATATCATACCGTTTTGAAATCTCAACACAAATCTCTTTCAGACTGATATCAACTGCTTCACTGAATACGACTCGCCTATATTTTGCTGGACATACAAAATGATATAATAAAACTGATACATTATGCTTCTTATAAGATATTCGCTCACATACCGAAATTACAAAAAAAATCGAAGCAGAGCTTCGAGGAATCAAACCAAAAGAGATTGAAATAGACTTAAATTTGCTTACTGTTGTTATCGAACTTTTCTGGAAATTCAGAGGCTAGTGCTTGAGATAATCGCTTAAACGCAATAGACATTTGAGTTTCTACTGTTTTAATAGATAAATTTAAGAGTTGCGCAACCTCGGTATATTTTAAACCTTCCTCTTTAATTAAAATAAAAATTGCTTTACACTTTTTCGGCAGCTTGTTGATTTCATTATTAATAAGTTCAACCCTTTCGCTAGAAATTATTTTACCCTCAGCCGTTGCGGTAATTTGTTCAAAATCTATATCTAAATCATCAATAGATTGGATATTATACTTTTTAAGCTTTACTAAATAATTGAAACAAGTGTTCTTTACTGCGATAAACAAATAAACTTTTAAATTTTGAATAGTAGAGATTACTTGTCTGTTTTTCCACAGTTTAACAAAAACATCTTCAACCAAATCCTCTGCAATAGGTATTTGCTTTACATAACCTTTCGCAAATACAATTAAACTAGGGTAGTTTTCTAAATAAATATTCTTAAAGAAAACTTCCTCGCTAATATTTTTATCATTAAAATCTAAGACTTTTAGATTTTTATCGGGCATGATTTTAAGTTGAATTGGAAAACGCAAGCTATTAATAATTTCTAATTAAAGAGAAATCTTGATTGTTCATAATGCTTATCCTCAATAATTATTTTTAAAACTTCGTAGTTTTAAAGAAGCTTTTATGAAATCATTAAAAGGGCGAAAATTTTAACGAAATAGACTAATTATATAAAGTAGATTTCACTTTTATAGTTTTATTCGCTAAAAAAAAAGAGACATTCGACTAGTCCTAAATAAACCTTAAAAATATTCTGTTTAATAAATTTAGATAGCATTTTAGATTCTCATAATACTATTTATTGTTTTATAAATTCTGATTTTAATACTTTTTTGTTAATTCACTTAAATCGTTACTTTTTCTAGGTTTATATGGTTTGAATCACATACTTTAGCAGCACATCGTCCCAATAAATGACTTATTTATAAACACTTCTTGACTCGATAAAGTAATATTTATGTTCATTCTGGTGGCTTTCCGTATGTTATAATTCTAATTTTATTTAAAAGATTGGGTAATTAAAATTATCAAACTCCCGTATCAACAGCATAAATAATTATGCTTTTAGATCGTTTATTTATGTGATTAAATAATATGACAGCGTGAAAATTTTAAGAAAAAAAGCTGAAACTATAAAAGGTTTCATAATTTTTAAACTATTAAATATTACGAATATTAATTGAGCTTTTTCAAGCGGCTAATTACTTCAATACAAGCCCGGCTATTGTGATATGGACATTTCCAAAATCCTGCTTTGTCTTCGCCTTGCATTAGTGAAAAATCTTTGTTTACGCCCCAAAACCATTCTCCATTTTTATGGTCGATGATATGCTTTTTAGTAAAATCCCAGATGGTTAAAAAATGATTAAATAACTTTTCATCTTTATGGAGTTGGTAAGCGTTTAAAAAGCCAACCATGGCTTCGGCTTGAACCCACCAATGTTTTTCTGGTATTTGATGATTTTTATCGACTTGCAGTTCATAAATCATAGCGCCATTTTCATCAATTCCCTCGGCGGAAGCACTTGCAATTTCTACAGCCAGCTTTTCAAAATGATGAATTAATTTTTCGTCGCCAATTACTTCTGTTGCTTCTAACATTAACCATGAAGCTTCAACGTCATGTCCGTAAGAAACGATGTTATAATTCGATTTCCATTTTTCATCAAAAAATAGGATCAAATGTTTGGTGCTTTTATCGAGGATATGTTGATCAAAAACTTCTAAAAGATGCTGTATTTTTATTTTAAGTTGTTGATTTGGCCAGTGACGATATAAATTGGTATAAGCTTCTAAAATATGCAGATGCGTATTCATGGTCTTCTTCTCATTAGCATCTTTATCGCTCAAACGTAAATCTCCAATTTCTTTCCAATCACGAGTCAAAGCTTCTAAATAACCTCCGTTTTTTGCATCAAAACTGTATTTTTCAATATCATTAAAAAGAGAAATTGCTAAATCTAATGCTTCTTGATTGTTACTTGCTTTATAATATTCGATTAAACCGTATATCGCAAATGAAAGGGCATAAATTTGTTTTTTAGTATCTAAAGGATTCCCTAGAGCATCTGCCGACCAATAAACACCTCCAAATTCTTTATCAATAAAATGATTTTTTAGATACTCGAAACTTCTTTCTGCAAGTTTTAAATAACTAGAGTCCTGATTAAAATTATAACCAGCAGAGAAAGACCAAAGGATGCGAGCATTTAAAACTGCTCCTTTCGGTGCATTTTCAGTGATCTTGTTATTGCTATTTAATGCCCCTAAAAAACCGCCGTTTATATCATCAATGGCATATTTTGCCCAATAACTTAAAATCGACTTTAATTCATTTTCAAATTCTAAAATTAGCTGTTCCTGCATTTTCTTGCCGATTACATAAAATAAAAGCTTAGAAATACTGTATTAAAGTCTTCCTGAGCTTTCTTCTTTCTCTGTTTAAAAATTAACGTACGTTGTTTAAAATTGATTTTTATAAATTTTTAATATCGAAATTTTTATTTTTTTTAATCAATTTATTTATTTCATTTACCGAATTGGCTGAACTCAAACCATCTTCTGGGGTGTTCATGCAATAGTCTACCAATTGATTAATTGTTGAAGTTGCAACATGCATCCTAGTATCTGAAGAAGCATAATAAATAAAGATGTCGCCATTATCATCTGCAATCCATCCGTTAGAAAAAACAACATTAGAAACATCTCCAACACGTTCTTCGCCTTCTGGAGCAATAAAATAACCGCCGGGCTTATGAGTAACCTTCATTAAATCTTTTAAATCTGTCATAAACATATATAACACATAACGTAAACCGGCAGCTGTATTTCTAACACCATGGGCTAAATGCAACCAACCTTTTTCTGTTTTAATTGGACCTGGTCCCTGACCCATTTTACCTTCGTAAACGGTATGATATTCTTTACTATATAAAACATGTTCCTTTGCTACCTCGGCATTCTCCATGGTTTTTGATAATCCAAAACCAATTCCACCACCTTTACCAGCCTCTATAAAACTATCTTGCGGACGGGTATAAAAAGCGTATTGCCCATCAACAAATTCTGGATGTAATACTACATTTCTTTGTTGCGGAGAGGGTGTTTTTAAATCGGCTAAACGATCCCAATTTTTTAAATCCTTAGTTCTAACAATTCCACATTGCGCAACTGCTGCAGACATATCGCCGGCAGGGGCGTTAGGATCTTTTTTCTCTGTACAAAATAAACCGTAAATATATCCGTCCTCATGTTGGGTTAAACGCATGTCGTAAATATTAACATCTGCGCCTTCGTTACTGTTAAAAACTATCGGCGATTCCCAAAACTGAAAGCCATCAATCCCATTTGTGCTTTCTGCAACAGCAAAGAAAGATTTCCTATCCGCACCTTCTACACGCACAACCAATATATATTTATCATTATGTTTTATAGCTCCTGCATTAAATGCTGCGTTAACTAGAATCCTTTCCATCAAAAATGGATTGCTTTTTTCATCAAAATCAAAACGCCAATTTAACGGAACATGTGCAGCAGTAATTACAGGATAATTATATCGAGTAAAAACCCCGTTGCCTAAAGTTTCAGCTTGATTCTTCTTATGAATTAATGCTTGATGATTTTGACGTAGTTGTGTCAAGCGATTTGTGAAATTAGATGTCATTAATATTATATTTTGAGCTTATAAATTATATTATTTGGTTGATTTCAATCGATTTTATTATCATATCATATATTCGTCTTTTGACGAATTATCAATTCCATTCTCTTCTTCCAAACGTCTTTGAGAAAGCTCATCACTTACGGTAATCATAAATGAATCACTCAATTTATAAAAGCCAATAAACAATGCGGATAATAATGCACCTGCTGCTGGGATTATACTCATCATCAATCTAATGCCTGTTTGTGCATCTTCAGATTGAATAACGTTAGCTTTAAAGCCATAAATAGCCAATAACCAGCCCGTTAATGCGCCTCCTAAAGTCCATCCTAATTTTTGCGACATAGATGAAGATGAAAAAATTAAACCTGTTGCTCGTCGACCAGTTTTCCATTCAGAGTAATCGGCAATATCAGCATACATAGACCATAATAACGGGAAAATTATACCCGCACAAATACTGATGAAGAATTGGAAAATGAAGATCAATAAAAGATTATCCTCTCTAAAGAAAAAGAAAATGATACTTAATACACTAGCAATAACCATAGCGTATAAAAAAGTATTCTTTTTACCAACCCTATCAGAAATTGTTTTCGCTAAAACTACCCCAACGATGTTAGCTCCTTGTCCTAAAACTAAATAAAGTGTACTGTAATTGATAGCAACCGTTGTAAAAGGTATCTGAAATGCTTCTTGATTTTGAAAATAGTATTTAAAGTAATAAATAGTAGATCCGTCTCGTAAAGAGTTGAAAATTAAAGTAGAAACGCCTGCACCCAATAAAATAAACCATGGTTTATTTTGAGCCAAGTTTTTTAAATCGTCTTTTAAAGATGTTTTTTGTTCTTTAGGAGGACTAATTCTTTCACGGGTCCAAGAAAAAGTGAAGTAAAATAATACCACCGCAATGATGGCGTAAATGATCATGGCAAATTGCCATCCGTGTTGCGTATCTGGAGTGGAAGAATTGGTTTTACTTAAAGCTGCCACTAAAGGCTCGGCGGTAGCCAAAACTAATATACTACCTGCAAATGCAAACACGAATCTATATGTTGATAATGTGGTACGCTCTTTTATATTAGACGTCATAACTCCCATTAACGATGCATAAGGGACGTTAATTCCTGAATAAACCATCATCATTAAAGTGTAAGTGATATATGCGTATATGATTTTACCTGATAAATCTAAAGAAGGAGTAGTAAAAGTTAATATTCCTACGATACCAAATGGAACAGCTACAAAAAGAATATAAGGTCTGAATTTACCCCACTTGGTGGTGGTTCTGTCCGATATAATACCGATTATTGGATCTAAACCAGTATCCCAAATACGGGTTACTAAAAACATGGTTCCCACAACGGCGGCAGGAATCCCAAACACATCGGTATAAAAAAATAGTAGATAAACCGAAAATATCTTCCAAAACATGGATGATGCGAAATCTCCAAAACCGTAGCCAACTTTTTCTTTAAAACTTAATTTTCCAGCCATATTGTTGTTATAAATTGATTTGCGTTTCTGCCGTTTAATTATTTATACAAATTCTCGTTTGCAATATCGCTTTGAAAAAGTGTTCTTTTTAGTTTGTAAAATTTTTGAAAATCTGCGGATGATAGGTGTCCTGCGTAAGGAGCATAATAATGGAAATTTTGCTCTTTTTCCTGCCATCCATAATTTCGCCAAACTAAAACATAAGATAATTTATAATCTTTTATGACGTCCCACAAAGAGGCCGTCCACCAGTTGGAAACTGGAATAGTTGCATAACCCGTTTCAGCAAAAGTAGGCAGCTTTCGATGTACCTTTGAAACAGAATCTAAAATAGAAAGACTATTATTTATCTGATTCTTAAACGACTGAAGAGAAGCCTGAACAACTGTATCATTAGCATTTTTTGGCGTGAACTGATAATTATCAAAGCTCATTACGTCTGCATAATTATCTCCAGGATATCGCTCTGTAAATTCTGCAGCGGTGTTAAAACTATTGGTATTATATATATAAATGATGTTGTGAACATGCTGCTCGTTCATCAAGTAATCAACAGTATACTTATATAAATTTATATATTCTTCTGCTGTGGCCGATTCCTTTCCCCACCAAAACCAGTTGCCGTTTAATTCATGAAAAGGTCTTAAAAGAACAGGGATATGTTTTCCATCGCTTCCCCTTAATCTCTTTATAAACTTAGCGCCTCTTTTTAACCATTCTTTGTAATCCTTATTGTTTTTACCTCCGGGGAGCACTGATGCTATTGCTTTAGTATTATCCCAAGCCAGACCACCCGTCATTGGATTATCCATATGCCAACTCAATGTATTTATACCCCCATGATCATATACTTTTTTGATATATCCCTTTATCTTTTTGAAAGGAACAGTATCTAAGTTATTTTTACTTTTATGTTCAATATGTCCCAAATCCCACCCAAATACTGCAGGATAATCTTTTACTACATCATAAATATCACTTCTGCCTTCTTGATATTTCCATTCTACTCCATAAGCCAAATCATCTTGGTGGCCAAACATGATACCTTTATCCAACAGCCTGAATAGATTTTGATATAATTTTTTAGTTTCTAAGGTGGCCTTTTCATCAATCAACTGATGTTCTTGTGCAAAAGATTGATAACCAACTAATAATACAAAGTTCAGTAATAATAAATATTTCACAGTTTTAATTTTCTTTAGCATAATGTTTAATGATTTTCCAAGTCGACTTATCTTTTATAAATATCGAATTAAGCCCTTGCTCTTCTCCACCAGGATCTCCCATATAATCGTCTCCATCTTTCCAAAAAGTTTGACCAGGAATTGGGCGGGCTAAGCCACCTAAGGACCAGAAGTTTGTTCCGTCGATGACAGAAGAATTATCTACAATGTTAAAAACAGCTTTATAAAATTTGTCGCGTTCATACGTGGTAGAATGAATATCAAAAGAGTGTAAATCCCTTGGCAATCCAAATTCTTCTATTACTAAAGGTTTATTCAATTCTGTCGCTACTAATTCATGCTTTTTAATATAGATTTTTGTATTGGAAATGATATTTGAAAAAGAAGCATTAATAGCAGTGTCTTTAAACCAGCCCCAGTTTTTTGGCCATAAGTGAATGGTGAGATAGTCGATGTTTGAATCTGCATGAAGCTGCTTATACAAATCCATATTATTGTCAGTTGCAATCGCTCCCTCACTGCCTGTGGTTAATAGGTGATTGCTATCTAAAGATTTAATTAAAGAGGCTGTTTTTTTCATCCATAAAGCAAAAGCTTCGTTATTTTCCGACCGCATAGGACGAGGCTCGTTAATAATTTCCCAAGCCATAATAGTTGGATCATTCTTGTACATCAACCCGTTTATACTATTAGATTTATGCAAAATGTAATTAATATAACGATCAACATCTTTTTTACAAGGTTCGCAATTATAGAACTGAGTAATGTATTGACGATAGGTATCCCAATTATAACCCTCATCTTTTGGATTTGGGCTATCTGGATAGTTGTTCCATTTAAGATATTCTGAAAGTCCACCACTCCACTCCCAGGTATTAGTAAAATGGAGTACGGCTTTCATATTGCGTTTTTGCATTTCGTTTAGCAAATAATCCAAGCCAAATAAAATAGAATCACGAAATTCTCCTTTTTGTGGTTGCAGAACATCTTTATTGGAAATGCGGAATTTATAGGTTGATGTTCCTTCGGCACCCAACATTACTCGCAGATTGGTAACTCCCTTTCTTTTCAAAAAATTAAGCTCTTTTTTTAATCTTTGCTTGCCTTCATTTCCTTTAAGAGCTAATAAACCTCCGTACCAATAATTTGCTCCGACATATTTATATTCTTTGTTTTTGAGCATAAAATGACCATTTTCAACTTTTACAAATTCTTGCTGCGCAAAAGCGGAAAATTCTGTTAAGAAAATCGCCAGAAAAAAAATAGTCCTAAATTTTAATATCATTATTTTTAATTTCATACGAGTTTAAAATAAAAGATGCTGGTTTTCTTTCATAAAGGCTTCTGAAGCTAATTTGGTATCATCTCCTTTATTTATTAAATCGTTTTTATTTTTAGCTTTCACCTCTTGTTTAATTGCTAAAATTTAGTTTAAGCATAATTTTAATGCGGGTATAAATAACAGACTTAAACTTATCATTTGTAAACGTTGTGTAACATCGACCATTATTTCCCGCAACACCCTAAAAGGATTTATAGTAACCATTTATGCTAATTATATTATTTACGCGTTTCATGAAACTCGTAACATCACCATGTTTTCTAATTTGCAATCTTAAAAAAGAACTTTAAATCAGGTATTTACTGATTTTGAAAACGAAATCAATAAATGACTTTTACTAGAAACGCCAATCTCTTTTGAAGTCACTCCTAAGAATGGCGCTTTCAAAATCGCATAATCTGATTGCCCTTTTAAGGAAAACTCTCTTATAAAATCAATAAATGTAATTTCTTTTTCATCCTTAACATGGACTGATGTTTCAGGCAATAATAAATTTCCAATATCTACTATTTTCGCTTCTAATTTTCTGTCTTTTGAAGTAGAATTAAGAACGCTAGTTGATAGAAAAAGAAGGAAATAGAATTTTAAAAGAAAAATTCTTTTCATATCTAAGTTTATTATTTGGTTTACAACAATGTAAATATATGCTGATTTCAATCATGATATTAATACTATTATGACAAAATATACTTAAATTACTACCTCGCATTTGTTTATACTATTTAAAATGAATTTTATTCACATATCTACATAGTATTATTATATCATAATTAAATTACATTCACTCCACAAGACTACTACTGTGAGCAATAATATCATCAGAGAGATTACTCCATTAACTCAGAATGATTGTTTTACGTTATTCTCACGTCTCAAAACAAAATTTGATTTTCCATTGCATTATCATGAAGAATTTGAACTTAACTTGATTTTAAATGCAGGAGGTGCAAAAAGAATAGTAGGTGACCACATAGAAGTGATAGAAGATTTAGAACTAGTATTAGTTGGTCCCAATCTATGTCATGCTTGGTTTAATCATAACTGTAAAGACAAAGAAATCACAGAAATCACTATTCAGTTTCATAAAGATTTATTTGACGATTCATTTTTGCGCAAAAACCAACTTAGCTTCATTAGAAACATGTTTGAGCAATGCCGTAAAGGCATTCTTTTTTCACAAGAAACTATAGAACGTTTAAAAGTAAGGATCATTTGTTTGAATAAAAAGCAAGGTTTTGATTCTGTTTTAGAATTGATTTCTATTTTGCATGACCTTTCTATCTCTAGAAATATGCGTACGCTTTCTGATGTTACTTTTAGTAACGAGCAGTATAACTATAACAGTCGTAGGATAGAAAAAGCTTTTGAATACATTAATAATAACTATAGTAAACAAATCACCCTTGCGGAAGTAGCTAAAATCGCAAATATGCCAGAAACTTCATTTAGTAGGTTTTTGAAAAAACGTACCGGAAACACCTTTATTGATAGTCTTAACGAAATAAGAATTGGCCACGCCAGCCGAATGCTTATTGATACCACAACCACCGTTGCAGAAATTGCTTATAACTGTGGCTTTAATAATATTTCAAATTTTAACCGAACTTTTAAAAAGAAAAAAAACTTAACACCTAAAGAGTTCAGGAAGGATTTCACCGGAACCCGAATATTTATTTAAAATCAATTGACTATAAATTTCCCTTAAATAAAGATAATTGAGGTTAATCTCTGGCTATATAGTTAGATTATAAATTAAACTTATCCGTCAACCTAATTGAAAAATTTAGCAATAGCCTGCTTTTAAATTGATATGCTAAAGATGGAATCCTTTAAAATTCCTTTCTTTATCTAAGCTTATGCCATTCATAGGGTTTAATTGGTTGGTTTAAAATAATTAGCTGAAAATTAGTTGAATCAATGATGTTTTTAATAAGAATCTGATCATACTTAATTATCCATTATTTTTAAGAAATTAGAGCATTTTAAACGGTTATAGAATGAATTTAAGGAATTATCTTTTTGAATCCAACTATAAGAAATTAGGACATATAAGCTTTAATGAAAATGATTTTGACTTGGTTAACGGTGATCAATTTAGAGCTAGTATTAAAGTAATGCTTTTCCCTGAAGGGTATGAATTGGCTGTGGATTTTAATTTATATCAATTATCAAAGCCAAGCCTTTTTTTTATTAATAGCAATCAGTATCTGAATATAATAAAGGGGAACTCCAAAGTTGCTCAAATGCTTCATTATAATAGAGATTTTTATTGCGTCCAAATTCACGATGCTGAAGTGGCTTGTGATGGTTTACTTTTCAATAATATTTTTGAGAATCCTAAAGTAGATACTTCGGAAACCGATGCTGAAATTTTTGAGATCTTGTTTAAGCATGTTTTAGAAGAGATAAAGTTAAAAGATCATTCTTCGGAAGAAATGATACGTACTTATTTAAAACAGATTATTATAAGGGCAACAAGATCATGGAAAAAGCAGAATCTAGTTAACGAAGTAAAACATTTGCCGAATTTAGAGTTAGATCTTTTTAGAAATTTTAGCCGGTTTGTGGAAATACATTTTCGCGAAAAGCACTCCGTAGCTGATTATGCAAAAATGTTGAACATTGCTCCCAAAACGTTATCCAATAAATTTCATAAACAAGGCTTAGAAAGTCCGAATGATATGATTAAAAAAAGGATTGTTTTAGAGACCAAAAGATTGCTTTTATATACAGACTTAAGCATAAAAGAAATCTCTTATCAACTTGGTTATGATGATCCAGCTTATTTTAACCGTCTTTTTACCCAAAAGACAAAGTCTTCACCCGCTGCTTTTCGTAAAGAAATCAAAGGATAATTTTTGAAAAAATTATTCGCAGGAAAAAAGTACAACTATCATCGACTTTTTGCCATTAATTGAATTTAAATAATGAGATATCTTTGTTTTATCAAAATAAATAAAATTTTATAGTTATGAAACGAAATGCAACAGCCGTTTGGAACGGTACCATTAAAGAGGGAAACGGACACATCACCACTCAAAGTTCAGTCCTTAAACAAACCCAATATTCATTTAAAAGTCGTTTTGCCGATGGTATCGGAACAAACCCTGAAGAGTTATTGGCCGCAGCACATGCAGGATGTTTTACAATGAAACTTAGTCTTGATCTTACCGAAGCTGGATTTAAACCAGATACATTAGAGACCCAATCTGTAATCACTTTGGACAACGGTAAAATCACCACGTCAGAATTAACATTGAATGCTAAAGTTCCCGGGATAGGTGAAAAACAGTTTCAACAAATTGCAAAAAATGCTGAGCAAACTTGTCCAATAAGTGGTGCTTTTAGCTTCGAAATTAAACTGATAGCAAATCTTCAAAATTAAATAATGAATCGTCCTAAAATAGGTTGACGGATTTACGAAAATCCCTGATTCACAAGAATCGGGGATTTCGTTTATAAACACTTCTTAGGACAACCTATTTTAGGAAGAGACACCCTTTAAAAACAAAAAGTCCCCAGATAGTTAAATCTGAGGACTTTTGCGGAATGGACGGGACATGAATATCGATTTTTATTCCCTGACTGCCAGCTGTTTATGTTTCTTTGAAAACAAAGACGCCACGAATGACGCTTTTATTTAAATTTCTCCGATTTTTACACTTCAAAAATGTAACCTTCATAACCAAATTTTAATAACTTGTATGAGCTACGTTTCTTGATAATAAAGATACCGTATTCTCTTCTGTTTTCAAAATCAAAAATGCGATTATTTACCCATATCAAAAATAAAAATTTCGCCTTCTTTGCCCATCGCAGAACCTTCTAACACCAATTGCTAATCATTTTAATAATCTCCTTATTGTCAGTTACAAAAATGATATCTTCAAAGTAGTTCCACATCGTTCGAAATATTTATTAAAACATTTAACTGTTATTTATGCAATTGTATTTATTGAGATTAACCGGGTTAAAGTTCTTTCAATTTGAATCATTTATCGTACGCTTATTCAAATTTCTCTGCCAATTCCTAAGTAACTAGGTCAACTTTTAGGCTTTCAGTGTATATTCCGATGAACTTGACCATGTAATTCCGTGTCAAAATGACCAGTGATTAAGCTGGCAAAGGGGGTTGAAAGATGCCTTATGATCTTTGATAAAAGTAATAATTATTTTAGAGATTTATGAGTGATTTTTCGGTGATTCCTGATTCCTTTTTTTTCTCATCGATTCACCCTGTAGCTCCATTCTATGTGCATCATGAACGATACGGTCCAGGATTGCATCGGCAATGGTTTTCTCACCGATAAGTTCATGCCATTTGCCGACAGGAAGCTGGGAAGTGATGATCATAGAGGATTTACCATGCCTGTCTTCAATGATTTCCATCAGTGCGGCCCGGTTTTGGGCATCAAAGGGTTGGATACCAAAGTCATCGAGTATCAGTAACTGTTGCCTCTCTATTTTAAGGATTTCCTTACTGTAGGATCCGTCAGCCTTGGCCATCTTCAATTTAGCGAATAATTTAGGAGTGCTGGCATAAAGTACTCTATAACCAGAAAAGCAGGCCTGGTGGCCAATTGCTGAGGCCACATAGCTCTTTCCGATACCGGTGCTTCCGGTAATCAGCAGATTTTCATTGCGGTCAATAAAGCTACATTCGGCAAGGCGCATCAGCTGGTTCCTGTCGATATTTCGCTCTACATAGTGCTTTATCTCCTCTATGGTTGCTTTATAGCGGAAGCGGGCATACAGCAACTGTCGTTCTATACGTCTGTTCTGCCGGTAATCCCATTCGGCTTCCAATAGGTGGGCCAATAGCTCATCGCCGGTATAACCATCAGTCCGCCCGCTCTCAAGGCTGCTTTTGAAAGCGTGGAACATGCCGAAGAATTTCATCGACCTCATTTTTTCTAAAGTGTTGGTGTTCATATGTTATTTGTTTATTTATTGATAATAATCTTCTCCCCTGATATTTTCATGGCTGGGCATAGGCAGTTCATCCGCAAAAAGATTGTCCTGGTAACTGTCCATCTTGTTTTCCAGGATAGATTGTATGGTCTTATAGTTGTATATCCCATAGCCCAACGCCCTTCTGCAGGCCATCTGAAGTCGCTCGTTCCCTACTTTTCTGGAAAAACTGAGTATCCCTATACAGGATTTGTAAGCTTGTTCGGGATGTTGTTTACGTTCCAGTATTTTTAGGATATATAGCCTTACATCCTCATGGATGGAGGAGGCCCAGCCCAGAAACTTCTCCGGCGTCCATTCTGCCACAAACCTGTGTGAGGTGGCCATGTGGTCCTTGTCGGTGCTATAGTTGTACGGGCTTTTGATACGTTTATGTATCGCTATGCGCTCGTAATGGAAGAAAGCCTCTACCGTGGATCTGGAATATAAAAGCTTTATCTTCTTCCCGATAAAGCGATAGGGCACACTATAATAATGTTTGTCTATGCCCAGGCAGACGTGGCCGTTCTTCATTACCGTAGCGTAACATTGCTTTTTTAGTTCGTAGGGAATCAGAGGGAGGGCAGAAAGGGCTCCCCGTTCTATCTCTTCAAACTGTAGGCGCCTGCTGTAGTTACGACCTTTCAATAATTGGTTGTTATGTTCTTCTAGGCTTACCTTTATTGCGGCATTCAGGGATTCGATGGAGTGGAAAACCATCTTCCTCAAAGGAGCATAGACACGGGAATAGTTGATCTTGACGGCTCCTTCCACCAAAGCCTTATCGCGGGGTTTGTAGGCCATGGCAGGTAATATTGTGGTGCCATAGTGGTCTGCAAAATCTGAAAAGGCCTCGTTCAACAGAGGTTCATAACGGCTGCTCTTGGTCACTGCCGCTTTCAGGTTGTCCGGCACAATAGCTCCCGGCACCCCT
>JACMOI010000172.1 GCA_014378105.1 Pseudopedobacter sp. | reverse complement strand
GACTCAATTTGGAATTCTGAAAGTTTCCCTCCTGGGTATAAATTACTTTCAAAAACATCCACTTGATAGCCCTTAATGGCTAATCTTATGGCAGACGCAATTCCAGCTATTCCAGCTCCGACAATTATTGCTTTTGGCATTTGCACAATAATACATTGAAAAAATAAAATTGTTCTGCTTTACCAGCAACATTTTATTTTAAATTATTTAATAATTGATACATTTTTTGCCTCATGGCAGATGCACTGCCTGAATAGTTGTTAATGATTAACGAAAAACAAATCGGTGTTTTTCCATCTACATCAGAATATCCAGCGTAAGCTAAAACATCACTAATGGTTCCGCTTTTCATTTTCATATCGTTGTAAACGGGCAAACTTTTAAAGTATGATGGAAACCAGGATTGTTTTTTTGCATCCAATAAAACTTTAGCCATTGTTAAAGATGTCACCCTATCAGCAGGAGAAAGCCCGCTTCCATCGCCAATGTTTAAGGTTTCAGGATCAATTCCTTTATTTTCCCAAAACTTCTTTAATGTTTTAACACCGTCTTCGGTGGAACCACTTTTACCAAATTTCTCGCCCAAAGTTCTAAGTAATTGCTCTCCGTACAAATTGATACTTTTCTGATTAAACCAATAGACAATTTCTTTTAGTGGGGGTGATGTAATCATCATTAACAAATTTGAAGATTTGGTTGTAGTGATTCTTGAAGTTGTAAAATCAATAGATGAAATATTATTTTTTTGAAGATATTGACGTAACTCATACGCCATTGCTAAAGCGGGATTGGGAAGCGAAAGTCCTATATTCTTTTTTAGGTCTATCCCATAAGTTCCTCTTAAATATATCAGGTTGGTATAAGGAGCCGAGTAGGCATAAACATTATCTCCGCTACCATAATTGCCCGTAGTCAATTCATTTTTGATTTCTAAAAAAGGATAAGCATCTTGTTCATTTACGATTTTTACACCTGATCCAACTGATTTATCTGGAGAAAAAATCACCTCAAACTGATTTTCGCCCCAAGTTAAGGCTGATGTTCCTGCCCCATAATAATTTCCAATGTCTTGCCAAATCCATCCGGTAGGCAAAGATTGTGAATCCCACGAAGAATCATCGCCAACGATTTTTCCTTTAATCTCTTTGATTCCCTTTTGTTGTAAAACAAAAAGAATTTTATTTAGCACCTGATTTTTTGTGGTACTTTCCCATCTCCAACTCCCTAAAGTAGGGTCGCCGCCGCCTTTAATAATTAAATCTCCGTTTAATATCCCATTTTCGATATATCCTGAATATCCTATTTCCGTTTTAAAAGTAAAGTCTTCTCCTAACAAGGCTAAAGCTGTTGCTGATGTGATTGTTTTTAAAGTAGAGGCTGTAGCTACGCCTATATTTTCTCCTGACCCATAAATCAATGCTCCGGATGATGAGTTTAAAACAGTAAAAGATACCGTCGCATATTTTAACTGTGCATCTGAAGAGAATTTTTGAAAAGCAGTTTGAAGTTTACTTTGTAGAGTTTGAGCACTTGCAAAAGTGCTGATGATGATAAAAAGAAACAAAAAATATTTTTTTAATCTCATTGAGAGGTATTGTGTTAAATATTACGATTTAGATAAAAAAAACCTTAAAAATTATCCTAAGCAAAAATATAAACTTAATTTTTTTAAAATAAAAAATGCAACTTATTATTTATGAAGTCAGTATAAGAAACCGAAAAGAAAAATTAGTTAAATTAAATTTAGAAATTATGAAGTTTAAAAAAATACTAGTCGCATTAATTATTACTGCTTCTTTTACTGCTTGTAAAAAAGATAAACTTACAACACCTGCTCCTGCAAAAGCCATCAATCCTATATCAGAAAAGGCTGCTGATTATTAATTTAATTCATTAGAACCATAATTTTACTTAATACTAACTTCTTCGCAATTAAAAATATCTTAGTTTTTAAATATTTTCATCATGGTATAATTGTAGAAATTGGTGTCTGCCTTTAAGCATTAGATGTTATTCGTTAAAGCAATTTTAGATGAAAGCCGTCTTATTTTGGGATTGGTCTTATAAAAGCAATGAATAGCCCTACGATTAAAAATTAGCCCTAAGGCTTAGTATAAAGTTTCTGCCAGTAGAGCTAATTCCAGAAGCGAAAACTCGGTAATTTTGATCACTGATGTTTTCTATTGCAAATTGGACATTTAGATTTTTATTGATTTGATATGCATTTCGCCAATTAAAAGTACTCCAAGAAGGCATCCCATCTGCAGTAACGTATTGCAAGTTATCCTCCCCAGAATCGCTATAGTTTTTCAGTCTTTTCCATCCATTATATTGCGCAAAAAACTCTGATTGAAATTTCTTTATTTTTAATTGTAAAGCAGATTGACCAAATAAGGGTGGAATATGATCTAAGGGCTGGTTTATGTTACTTTTTATCACCCTTCCGTAAGTGTAATTTAAGCTGGATTTAAAGTTTAAAAAATCAAAAATTTGAGCACTCAGCTGTGCATCAAAACCATAAATATAGGCTTTTGCGGCATTAACAGCAGTGACTACATTACTTTGCTGCCCATTGTAAACAATGGTACTTTGACCATTAAATGTACTGTTCTGTACAGTAATTGCATCACGATACCAAGTATAATAAGCCCCCATTTGTAGATTTACTTTTTGTACGATTGTTTTTGAAATATTCAATTCGGCATTGTAAGTATGTTCGGGTTTTAGATTTGGATTGGGTACAATAATGTTTCCCGCTGTAGACTCAAAAACTTTAGATAGGTCATCCACATTTGGAGCTCTAAAACCTGAAGAAGCCAATATGGCAATCTTCCAATCGGCATCGGGTAGATAACTAAAACCTATATTACCGTTAACGGCAGTAGCATTTTGTTTAGCCTTATTAAATGGGAAAGGGAAAAATGTTTTATCCTCAAAGTTAGACTCAAGATTTAAAATATTTAACCTTAATCCATCCGAAAGGATAAATTTAGGGCTGATTTCCCAAGAATGGGTCAAATAGAAAGCGGTTGAATTTGTTTTAGAACCTCCATCCGCATAGCGGGTGTCTAATGCAGAAATTGTATTTGAAGCGATGTTCTTTCGATTTGCTATTGATTGCACTTTGTTATGAGTATACTCAAATCCATATCTTATTTCGTGGTTTTTAATGGCTTTCTCAGCATCTGCATTTAGAGCGTAAACCTTTACATTTTCTAATCTGCTATCTAAATTATTATTGGCAAATTTTCTGCTCATGCGGCTTTCATCAATATCCTGATAGCTGGCCACAATTCTTAATTGTTCTAAAAGCTTACTGTCGGTTTTATAATTAAAATGATAAGCAGATAGCAGTCTTTTTTGTGGCCCATAATACCATTCGGCATACTTTAATTTACTTCCACTGTTCTCGCTCAATCGATCATAGCGATTGATATTTGATGAAGTTGAGTATTGAATATTTAAACCATGCTCTATATTTTCTGAGGGTTTAAAAACTATTTTTTGTAAAAAATCATACTGCTTATAACCCGATTCTTTCTGCAAATCAACATCGGCATTAAGCAACATCGTATCTCTGCCATTCATTCTGTCTTGATAAAAGAATCGTTTACCAAAATCCGGATAGCTGGTTTTTCGATTAGCTCCCTGCTTTAAATTACCAAAATCAGAAAAAGTAAAACTGGTTAGAAAAGCAATATTTTTAAATCCGAAATTGAGGTTTAAGTTTTCTGTTCTTTCGGATGTGGCCGATGCATATCTACTTAATAAATTTGCTTTAAAAAGCAGTGTCTCATCATCACTTAAAATTGGTTTTTTAGTATAAAAATACATCACTCCCCCTAAAGCATCGCTACCATAAACTACAGAACCAGGACCAAAAACAATTTCTACTCTTTCTAACATATTTTGATCTAGCGTAATGACGTTTTGTAAATGTCCGCCACGGTAAATGGCATTATTCATTCTCACGCCATCAACAACCATCAGCACTTTATTGCCTTCAAAACCTCTGATTATTGGACTTCCTCCTCCTGCCTGACTTTTTTGAACCAATACTTTTCCACTTTGTTGTAATAAATCTGCTGTATTAGCTTGGTTAGCAAATTGTATTTCACGGGCTTTGATCACCTCAATTTGTTGAGGAACATCCGATTTTTTTTCTTCAAATCGGCTAGCAGAAACAACAATTTCATTTAGCAAATTCGCTTGTTCGGTCATTAAAATCTTAAAGTGAAGTGCTTTCAATTCACTAAAACTTAAACTTAACTTTAAATAGCCTAAACCTTCAAATGTTAAAGTGTCTTTTAGAGATAAATCAGCCCAAAAAACTTTACCCTCAGTATTGGTTTTATTTTGAATTCTATTCCTAGAATTTAAAACCGAAATATCTTTTATTGGGTGAAGTGTAGTTTTGTTTGAAACCGTTATTTCTTGACAGAATAACAAAGTGGTAGGTGCTATTAGCAACAAAACGAAAAGGGATATTTTTTTCATCGCAACAAAATAAGGATATACGGCAATTGCAAAAAGTTTTTTGATGAATTTGATGAAAACGTTACAACAATTTTCAATCTTATTGATAACCACATTTCAATCTACCTATCCGAGAGCCTAGGCTTCCTTTTTTTAATTAGGGAATTTATAATGTTTCCTACAATACTTTCTTGTAAGCTTTCCTTGAACTTCCTCTAAAAGAAGCTTCTCCACAATAAGTGTAACCATTTTCTTAAAATTCTTCATCATGGCATTATTATCGAAATTGGTATCCGCTTTTACACTACAGATGTTATTAATACCCGTTGGGTGAAATTAAATAATGTGGTCTTTTAGAAATTCTTTTGCGAATCCTACTTAAAGATACGGGTGAAATTTCCAGTTTGGAATGGTTTGGTAGTTTATCCGCTTTAATTTGAGCAGTTGCCAAAACAGAATAAAGACTAAGACAAAAAAATATAATTTTCTTTATTCGCTTTTGGTGTCAAGAATTAATAACCTCCAAAATTCCATCTCAAGTAACTGAAGCTGCATTTGTAATTAGAAGTTAAGTATGACTATGCCTAGATGGAAAAAAGATAGCCTCTTCCAAAATTAATTGAAGGAGGCTATTGGCAATAAAACATCAGACAATATAATAATGATGTTCAGCCACTTTTTATCATATTTAACAGATACTTTGGCTTAAAAAAACTCATTATAATTCTGAATTCACAAAATTTATTTTAACGCTTTTTTCAATTCTGCAGCTGCTTGTAACATGGCCGATTTAGTACTTGGTATAGTGCTGATGGCATTTAACAATCCCCAATCATGTATCATTCCATTATATCTTGTAGAAGTTACTTTCACACCAGCATCATCTAATTTACGAGCATAAGCTTCTCCTTCGTCTCTCAAAATATCATTTTCGGCAGTTTGAACCAATGTGCGTGGCAAGCCCTTTAATTGCTGAGTTGTTGCTTGTAAAGGAGAAGCATATCTTTCTTTACGTTGGTTAGGATCTGTAGTGTAATTGTCCCACATCCACATCATCAAGTTTTTAGTCAAAAAACGGTCTTTACCAAAGAGATTATAAGATTCTGTATCGAAATTAGCATCGGTTACAGGCCAAAATAAAACTTGTAATTTAATTTCAGGACCTTTTTTATCCTTTGCCATCAATGCCACTACAGTTGCCATATTACCCCCTACGCTATTTCCAGCTACTGCTAAACGTTTTCCATCAACACCAATCTCTTTTCCGTGTGCCGCTACCCATTTTGTGGCAGCATAAGCTTGGTTAATGGCCACTGGATATTTTGCCTCTGGAGAAGGCGTATAGTTTACAAATACCGCTACAGCACCGGATTCTACTACTAAATCCCTCACCATTCTTTCATGCGTAGGAAAATCGCCTAATACCCATCCACCACCGTGGAAGAACATAAACACTGGTAATATACCTTTTGCATTTGCTGGTTTAACGATGTTCAGTTTTATAACTTGACCATCTTGAGTGATTGTTTTTTCAGACACATTAATTCCTGATAAATCCACTTTTACTGATTCCTGAGCACCAACTAAAACCAGTCTTGCATCTTTAGGCGATAGTTGTTCTAAAGGTTTACCAGTGCCTGAATTAAGTACTTTTAAAAATGCCCTTACATTACTTTCGATATGTGGGTCTTGAGAAGCCACAATACTCTGTGCAGACACTGCCCCACTCATAGCAACAGCTGCTATGAATGTACTTGCTTTCTTCCATGTTAATTTCATTTTCATAATTTTATTTTCGTTAATTATTTTAACAATGCAAAAATACTATGCCACATAATTTAAGCTCTAGACGAAAGGCTAAAAGTATTGGACTTTTTCCTTCGGATGATAGGACAAAAAAGGTGGTTATTTATGGAATTGATTGCCTAAGCTTATGGAGGATTGGATAGTTATCCTGCTGACAAAATTGAAATTCGTTATTTCTGAAGCTCTCCCATGTTTTCATGAAAGATTTATTCGGTTTTAGGCTCTTTGGTAGTGCTAGAGACTTAAACCAGTTTGGGAAAATAGGAAAGACTGTTTTTATTTCAAAATTCTTAAAGAACGTATCGCTAAGTTTCGCAAAAAGTATAGTCAAGATTTTATATATCTACTTTACAATACTTATCTAGAATTTCCATTATTTCTCCATCTGATTTATACTGAGAAAAAGTATGAAAAATTGAATCATTTATTTCAATAAAAATCGGTTCTATATTATTGTATTCCTTTATATTTTCACTGGCTGAATTCTTGTATTTCCAAGTATGCAAAGCGATTCCGTAGCTTTTTTCTAAATAGATACGATATATTGAAACACCATCAAGTTCTAAACTAAACCCAGAACCTCCAATAGGATTATAAACAAATCTTGGTTCAGTTCCAGTAATTACACCTAATAAATAAGCTATTTGTTTAGCTAAAGGTTTAAAAAGAAATTCCTGATTACGATTTATATCTTCCTCAATATTCTTGATTTTAAGTTCATTTTTAACTATTTTCCGCCTAAAATTTTTTATTTTTTCTTTTAAAACGTTTACTTTTTTTTGGAGGCGACTTTACATGTATAGAATACATGTAAGTATTTAAACTTTCAATATTATTTTTGATTTTCTCTGTTCTGTTAAAAAGATTAAAAAACATTATTTAGCCTAATTTATTTTAGATTTTGCACATCTTTTAATAGTCAATAATAAATAAAATTAAAAATATAGCTTCTTTTTGATTTACAATTTTTTACTATTATGTCAAATGAAAGATATTAATTATTTCAAATCAATAAATATGTCATCAGCATAAGAGTTATTAAAATATTTATAAAGAGAATGCAAAGTCTTTAAGGCCTCAAAAGAACCCAATTCATCCAATGTCAAAAATTTTTTAATTGTGAGCCTCCTGTTTTCAGAAAGCTTTTAATTTTTTGCCCCAAAGTTTTGCGTTAGGGATTGAAGTGGATACAGGCCTTTAAGCAGAATGCCTGCAGGCGTATGAACAAAAAGCCCGCCCCCGATTTTTATTCGGGGGAACGCCCATATTTTTTTATCCTATCAATTTCTCACTCAATAAATACTCCGCAATTTGTACTGCATTTGTTGCTGCACCTTTTCTCAGGTTATCGGCAACGCACCACATATTCAACGTATTGTCTTGCGACTCGTCTCTGCGGATACGGCCTACAAAAACCTCGTCTTTTTCGTGTGCATCCATTGGCATCGGGTATTTCGCATTTGCAGGATCATCTATGACAATGACTCCGCTGGTTGCGGCTAATAATTCGCGAACTTTAGCTAACTCAAAATCGTTTTCAAACTCGATATTCAAAGCCTCGGAGTGACCGCCCATTACAGGGATTCTCACGGTTGTTGCGGTAACTCTAATGCTGTCATCGCCCATAATTTTTTTGGTCTCCAAAATCATTTTCATCTCCTCTTTGGTATATCCGTTTTCTAAGAAAACATCAATTTGAGGGATTACATTTAAATCGATTGGGTAAGCATAAGCCATTGGACCATCCATAATTCCCTTACGCTCGTTCATTAACTGGTCAACCGCTTTTACACCTGTACCCGTAACTGATTGGTAGGTAGAAACTACCACTCTTTTGATTTTATAGGCATCATGCAAAGGCTTTAAAGCCACCACCATTTGTATGGTGCTGCAATTTGGATTTGCTATAATTTTATCTTCGGCAGTTAAAACATTGGCATTCACTTCTGGCACTACTAATTTCTTACTCGGGTCCATTCTCCATGCTGATGAGTTATCTATCACGGTAGTACCCACTGCTGCAAATTTTGGGGCTTGCTCTTTAGAAGTGTCTCCACCTGCAGAAAATAAGGCCACATCTGGCTTCATGGCAATGGCTTCATCAACAGTTACCACCTTGTATTTCTTTCCCTTAAAATCAATTTCCTTACCCTTGCTTTTTTCTGAAGCAACTGGAATTAATTCTGTAACTGGGAAATTGCGCTCTGCTAAAACTTTTAACATTACCGTACCAACAAGGCCGGTGGCGCCTACAACTGCAACTTTCATGATTTTTCTTGTTTTTAAATTGTTAATTATTAGTAACTTGTATACT
>JACMOI010000171.1 GCA_014378105.1 Pseudopedobacter sp. | reverse complement strand
CAAATCACCTTACACCCTGGCGGAATTCCTCATGGACCACACCCAGGAACGGTAGAAAAATCTATCGGTAAAGAAAGTACAGAAGAATTAGCGGTAATGATTGATCCCTTCCGTCCGTTAATGCTAACAGAAGATGCTTTGGAAATTGAAGATCCAAATTATTATAAGAGTTGGATGACGGAATAGATATAAGTATTGAGATTTGAGACAAAAGAAGCAAGATTTAAGAAACAAGATTTAAGATTATTACAAATTAAACATCGGTCCTCCGTCTTCGGACATCGGACTTATTAAAACAAATAAACATGTCAGAAACATTAGAACATAAAGAAACATTAAAAACGGCGGATTTCCTTCCTATCAACGGAACGGATTATGTAGAGTTTTATGTAGGAAACGCAAAGCAAGCTGCTCATTTCTATAAAACTGCTTTTGGTTTTCAAAGCGTGGCTTACGCCGGACCAGAAACTGGTGTAAAAGAGACTGCTTCCTATATGATTCAGCAAGGAAAAATACGTTTTGTATTAACCTCTGCTATACGCTCTAATCACCCAGTGGCACATCATGTTTTAAAGCATGGCGATGGTGTTAAAGTATTGGCACTTTGGGTGGATGACGCTTATAAAGCACATGAAGAAACTGTAAAAAGAGGAGCTCAATCTTATTTAGAGCCAGAAACTTTAAGTGATGAGAATGGAGAAATCAAAAGAAGTGGAATTTATACTTATGGAGAAACTATTCACATTTTTATAGAGCGGAAAAATTATAATGGTTTGTTTTTACCTGGTTTCCAACCTTATACTTCAGAATATAATCCAGAAGATATGGGTTTACTATATGTTGATCATTGTGTTGGTAATGTGGGCTGGCACCAAATGAATAAATGGGTGAAGTTTTATGAAGATACCATGGGCTTCAAAAACATCCTGACTTTTGATGATAAAGCGATCTCAACAGAATATTCGGCTTTAATGAGTAAGGTGATGAGTAATGGAAATGGTTATGTGAAATTCCCCATTAACGAACCTGCTGAAGGAAAGAGAAAATCGCAGATTGAAGAATATTTAGACTTCTACGAGGGAGAGGGTGTTCAACATGTAGCCATTGCAACAGCAGATATTATATCAACCGTAAGGAAATTAAAAGCCAAAGGAATTGAGTTCTTAAATACACCCGAAACTTATTATGATGATTTATTAGAACGTGTGTGTGAAATTGATGAAGACATTGCTCCGCTAAAAGAATTGAAAATTTTAGTAGACAGAGATGAAGAAGGTTACTTACTACAAATTTTCACTAAGCCTTTGCAAGATCGTCCGACAGTTTTTTTTGAAATCATTCAGAGAAAAGGAGCACAATCTTTTGGAGCAGGTAATTTTAAAGCTTTATTTGAAGCAATAGAAAGAGAACAAGAATTAAGAGGGAATTTATAAGGCTTGTATCAGTTTTCAAACTGAATCCGTAAGGCTTAGTATTATCTTTTTAGTTTTTGATAAATTTTAAAAAAGGCTGCTGTTTTCCTCCAAAACAGCAGCCTTTTTTTTGATATTTGCGCTATGGAGTATAACATCAAATTTTCCTTAGTCAACCAACATCAGGTTCATCAACTGCAAAAATTATCTAAAGAAACTTTTACCGAAGCTTTTGCAAAAGATAATACCCTTGAAAACTTAAACGATTATTTAACAGCTGCTTTTAGTGCTGCCTCTTTGATGGCTCAAATCAACAATCCTAATTCTGAGCTCTATTTCATTGAATATGATGGAGAAATAGCCGGTTACTTCAAAATCAATATTGACGAAAGCCAAACAGAAATTAAAGGTGTGGATGGGTTAGAGTTAGAACGAATTTATATTTATCAAAAACATCAAAGCAAAGGTTTAGGAGGTATTGTCTTAAACGAAGTCAAAATTAGAGCC
Source organism: Pseudopedobacter sp. (assembly GCA_014378105.1). Classification (GTDB taxonomy): domain Bacteria; phylum Bacteroidota; class Bacteroidia; order Sphingobacteriales; family Sphingobacteriaceae; genus Pseudopedobacter. The sequence goes on along the minus strand of JACMOI010000171.1, from coordinate 1,423 downwards.
ATCCAAAAAGATAAAAAATATATCTGGCTGGGTGTTTGGGAACATAATATAAAGGCCATCAAATTCTATCAGAAACAGGGATTTGAAAAATTTGATGAACATGTTTATCCCATTGGGGATGATCCTCAAACAGATTGGATGATGAAATTTATAATTTAAGAAATTTATTATCTACATTTAATACATCAATCACATAATTAAAATGAAAAAATTCTTAAAACCATTTTTCGTTGTTGTAGGTATTACCGCAATGATTAGCCTTGCTGCAACTGTTCCTTCATCATCTCAAAAACCTAATGATGAGCCCGAGGGAAAAAATCTTAAAATTTTACCAAAAGACATATCTCACCATGAATTAGATAGTATTATGGATAATTTTAAAGCTGCTTTAGGTGTAAAATGTGATTACTGTCATGCAAGATCAAAAGACAATCCTAAAAAATTAGATTTTGCGAGTGATGAAAAGGAATACAAACTGATTGCCCGTGAAATGATGAAAATGACGGATAAAATAAATAAAAAATATTTTAAGGAACATGAAGGAAATAACAATGTAGCTGCGATTCAATGTATGAATTGCCATAGAGGAAACGAAAAACCAGAGTTTCAACTTAGACCACAAAAAGCAAGAAACTAAAACCGAATGTATGCTACGTTTAAAACTTTTGGGGTTCTTTTAATTGTATACGTGTTAAGTTTCGAAAGTGCGTTTTCTCAGAACTTCAATAAAACTTCTATAAAAAAATTCAGAGAGAATTATATCGAAACCCATGATGTGGTGAAAGGAGACAGCGTAAAGTATCTACCCTTCTATCCTATTAAAAAAGCTTTTGTTAAGCCTGCAAAATTTATTCCTTTAGTCCAGCCAGAGGATTACAAAATGCCGACTTCATCAGGCATTTCAAAAGCTGCTTTTAAAATTGGTTATTTAGAATTTCAAATAAACGGGATTAACTTAAAACTGAGTATTTACCAATTAAAATCATTGATGCAATCAAAAAAGTATCATGATGATGTTTTCACTCCGTTTACCGATCTTACAAGTGGAATCACTAGTTATGGCGGTGGCCGCTATTTAGATTTTACTTTATCAGAAATTCAAAACTCAGATTTTACAATAGATTTTAACAAAGCTTATAACCCTAGTTGTATCTACGCAGATGGTTTTAATTGTCCAATTCCACCAAGAGAGAACGATTTACCTATAAAAATTAAAGCCGGAGAGAAAATTTATGTCCTTTACGAAAAAAAACATCTTGATTTAAACTAAAATTTCATTTTCATTAAACGTTCAAAATTTTATCTTTGGCTAATCATTAATCGGAAATTAATTGAAAAAACGAATAGCCATTTTCGCATCAGGTTCGGGTTCCAATGCTCAAAAGATCATGGAACACTTTAAACGTAGTAACGATGCGGAAGT
>JACMOI010000170.1 GCA_014378105.1 Pseudopedobacter sp. | reverse complement strand
TAACACCTATCCGTATGCACAATCAACAAAAGATAAAAGTAAAAACCTACAAAAAAACCTCAAACATTTTTAAAGATGTTTGAGGTTTTTACGCCATATTAGTATTCACAAACTAGTCAACCTATTTTAGGACGTTACATACTTTAAGCTTGCTACTCAAAAACTAACGCATGCCTCCTCCAGGCATTCCCTTCATCATCTTTTGCATTTTCATCATAGCAGCGGGATCCGAGAATTGTTTCATCACCTTACGCATATCCTCAAACTGTTTGATGAGTTTGTTTACTTCTGTCATATCTGTTCCACTTCCCTTAGCAATGCGTGTTCTACGGCTTTGGCTAATACTATCCGGATTTTCACGCTCATAAGGCGTCATGGATTGGATGATAGACTCGATGCCTTTAAAAGCATTGTCATCAATGTCTACATTCTTCATCATTTTACCTACGCCTGGAATCATGCCCATTAGATCTTTGATATTTCCCATCTTTTTGATTTGTTGGATTTGGCTCAAGAAATCGTTAAAATCGAATTTATTCTTGCGGATTTTCTTCTGTAAAGCAGCAGATTCCTTCTCATCGAATTGTTGTTGTGCTCTCTCCACTAAGGAAATCACATCACCCATCCCTAAAATACGAGAAGCCATTCTATCTGGATAGAAAACATCTAACGCATCCATTTTCTCGCCCGTACCTACAAACTTTATGGGTTTGTTGACTACCGATTTGATTGATAAAGCCGCACCACCACGGGTATCACCATCTAATTTGGTTAATACCACTCCGGTGAAGTCTAATCTATCATTAAAAACTTTAGCTGTATTCACCGCATCTTGACCAGTCATGGAATCGACCACAAAAAGAATTTCCTGCGGCTGAGTTGCTCGCTTAACTTCAGCAATTTCATCCATCAGTGCATCGTCTAAAGTTAAACGACCCGCTGTATCTATAATGATGACATTATTTCCGTTTTTCTTTCCGTGAGCGATACCTTCCAATGCAATCTCCACCGGATTAGTTGATTCACGGTTGGCATAAACTTCGGCGCCTACTTGTCCCGCTAAAACCTCTAATTGGTCAATCGCCGCTGGGCGATAAACGTCTCCAGCAACCAACAATGGTTTTTTACCTTTTTGCGATTTTAAATAAAGAGCCAGCTTACCAGTAAATGTAGTTTTACCAGCACCGTTTAATCCTGCAATTAAAATGATGGTTGGGTTAGTTTTGATGTTGAGCTCTTCAACACTTCCTCCCATCAACTGGGTCAGCTCATCATTCATGATTTTAGTCAGCAACTGACCTGGAGAAACTGCGGTTAACACATTTTGACCTAACGCCTTTTGCTTCACCTCATCGGTAAAAGTTTTAGCAGTTTTATAGTTAACATCGGCATCTAAAAGAGCTTTTCGAATCTCTTTCATGGTTTCTGCCACGTTAATTTCGGTAATGGTACCTTGTCCTTTTAATACTTTAAACGCTCCTTCGAGCTTATCCTGCAAATTGTCAAACATGTTCTAAAGCCTTGTTTTATTCTTAAAATTTCGGATTACAAAGTTATCATTTTGACTGAAAACATTTTATCCGATTTTCACACCATCGGCGAAAGCCAAAAAAATAATAATTCGGTTACAATTAAACCTTTAACAATCTTTTAACAAAATGCACTGTAACGTTTTTCTAGCTTGTGCGTCTATTAAACAAACCAAGAATGAATGAAGTTACTTTTTACCTGTATTTTAGTTACCACAATATTTTTAACAGTTTGCGCACAAACGCCAATTAAGACATTAACAGCTAAAAAAACTGCTGTTGCACCAAAAATTGATGGGATTTTAGATGATGTAGTTTGGAAAGACGCTCCATTGGCTACCAATTTTATTGCTTTTCAACCTGTACCAGGCATAAAAGAAGATCAAGATCATAAGACAGAGGTTTATATTCTTTATGATGATCAAGCGATTTATATCGGAGCTCGAATGAAGGAAAGTAAAGCTGAAGACATTTCTACTGAATTTGTCAATAGAGATCAAATCGGAAATTCTGATTTTTTAGGTATCATTTTAGACACCTATAATGATAAAATTAACGCCAGTGAATTTATAGTTACGTCTGCCGGTGTACAATTGGATGCAAAGATTTCTGAAAATGGAGAAGATGAAGCTTGGGATGCCGTTTGGGAGAGCGCTATAAAAATTAATGGTAACGAATGGACCGCGGAAATAAAAATACCCTATTCAGCCTTAAGATTTTCCAATAAGGATATTCAAACTTGGGGACTAAATTTTGTTAGAAATCGTCAAAAGTTCCAACAAAAACTAACTTGGAATGAATTAGACCCCAAAAGAAGTGGGTTCATCAATCAAGAAGGCGAATTGTTAGGTATCGAAAAAATTACAGCTCCATTGCGTTTATCTTTTAGCCCTTATCTTTCTACTTACGTAAATCATTATCCATACAATCAGGCAGGTATCAGTAATACAAATAATTCTTTAAATGGTGGGATGGATGTTAAATACGGCATCAACGAAAGTTTCACTTTAGATTTAACGTTGATTCCTGATTTTGGTCAAGTGCAGTCGGATAACCAAGTTTTAAACCTTTCTCCTTTTGAAATTAGGTATAGTGAGAATCGTCCTTTCTTTACAGAAGGTACCGAGTTGTTTAACAAAGGCGACTTATTTTATTCCAGAAGAGTGGGTTCGACGCCAGTAAATTCATATAAATTTTATGATGTTTTAAATACTGGAGATAAAATCATAAATAATCCATCGCAAACCAAATTAATTAATGCTACAAAAGTATCAGGGCGAACGTCCACTGGTCTTGGAATTGGGTTTTTTAATGCGATTACTCAAAAAACAGAAGCAATTCTTGAGCATCAGGATGGAACTCGTGAAACCATAGAGACTTCTCCACTTACTAATTATAACATTTTGGTTTTAGACCAGAATTTAAAAAATAACTCATCGGTTTCTTTTATTAATTCGAGTGTTTTAAGAAAAGGTGAAACTTATGACGCCAATGTTAGTGCATTAATTTTTAACCTAAATACAAAAGAAAATAAATACAATACTAGTGGTGGCGTTAAAATGAGCCGTCTATCAGGTGGTGTTTATGATAATCCTGAACTTGGATATAGTTACAATTTAGGCTTAGGGAAAAAAAGTGGGAACTTTACTTATAGTTATTCTTTTTCGTTAGTTGATGAAAATTTCAATCCAAATGATTTAGGTATTTTATTCAACAACAACAATTTGGATAATTCTATTTATTTAGGATATAGCTGGTACAAAGCCACAAAATGGTATAACCAATTACAAACATATTTCAACGCTAATCATTCACAAAGGTATAAACCTAACATCTATCAATCTTTTGATGTAGAATCGGGAGGATATGTTCAATTTAAAAATCTTTGGTCAATGAATTTAAATTTGAATTATAGCGCCAAAGGAAATGATTTTTACGAGGCTCGAACAGCAGGAAGAGTATTTAGAAGTCCTGAAAGATATGGATTTAATGCTCGTTTCAATTCTAATAGGGCTAAAAAAATAAGTGGTGGAGCCTATATTTCTACTCGGAAAAAAGATTTATTTAATGGCTTTTCTGTTCGTTATGGAGCTTACCAAAACTTTAGAATTAATAATAAATTTAGAATAGAAACAGACATTGGTATAAACCCAAAAACTAATGAGGCAGGTTATATCTCTAAAAATTCCAATACAGGTGAGATTTTCTTTACGAGAAGAGACACGAAAACAATAGAAAATTCTTTAGAAGTAAAATATACTTTTAATAATAAAATGGGCTTGAATCTAAGGGCAAGACACTATTGGTCTAAGCTGACTAATAAGGAATTCTATATTTTGAATAATCAAGGGAATTTAAATAAAACTTCAGAGTTTATTCATGGTTTAGACCAGAATTTTAACGCATTCAATGTGGATATGATTTACTTATGGCGTTTTGCACCGGGAAGCGAGTTGAGCATTGCCTGGAAAGATGCTTCGTCCATGTTTAATAGAAATTCGGAGTTAAAATATTTTAGAAATTTTGATGACACCTTTAATGGTCCCCAAAATCAAAATTTTTCTATAAAGATTCTTTACTATCTTGATTACCTGCAGTTGAGAAGAAAGTTAGTTAATTAAAAGTGTTAATACAGGTAAGCGCCCCGGAACGTGGGGCGCTTTTTTATTTTCTAACGTGGAATTTTAAATAAGATACCTAAAGCTAAATTTTGTCCATATTGAATTTTACCGCTAAAATTATCGTCATATAAAGCAGTTGCACCAACCGTGACATTCACTAACTTATTAATTTTTGCAGTAATTGTTATGTCTAACCTTTGATCGATATTATTAATCCTATCATAAGCAGCAAAGAGTAAATACCTCGACTTTAAATTCAAGTTGTTGGCAATGTCTTTATCAAAATTTACAACAGTTTGAAAAGCTAATTCATTTTTAAACTTTTTACCTACTTCAACACCGAAATTTTTAGGATTATTTTTATATAAGGTGGTGTCTAGCATAAAAGTTTGACGAGCAGTACCCGTACCCAATCGAACGCTAAAGTATTTTACTGGTTTATACTCGAAACCTACAGACTCGGTCAAATAGCCTGGCGCCATAAATTTAGAAATTAATTTTCTGGTTTCATTTCCATTAGGATCTTTGCCGTAGCTATATCCGAAATCAAACTGAGACTCGAAACTAATAGAACCAAAGAAACTCCAATTTTTAGATAGCAACATCGCCGCTTTATTATCCCAAAATATTCTATCATTTGTTTTACGTTCTAACTGTCCTTCATTTTTTAATTTTCCATATTGCAGCAAAAGTTCAGAGGTAAAGTTCTTTCCATCTTTATTATACTCTGACTTATAATTTAACAATGATCCTAAAGCCATAGAATTTACACCGCCAGCACTCCAATTACTACTAAATGCAGCTTGATTTATATTAATGCCAAAACTTGCTTTGGTTTTCCAGTAATTCACCTTTAAGTGTAAATTACTAATTGGCAATTTTCTTTTATAAATAAAGAATAATGGTGGGCGTATAGAAAAAGGATTTTTCTTAACATAAAGCTCACTTACTTTAATAGAATCTATTCTATTTACCTGAGCTTGAATATCATTATTAAAAAAAAATAATAAACTAGAAAGCAGGAAATAGGCAAACGTTTTTAAGCTATTCATTACACAAAGAAAATCATTTCTAGAGGTTTTCAAAAATCAAAACCTTTATTGAATAAAAAAGGTGACATTTTTGATGGTTAGATTTTCCTTTTTTACTGAAAATTTTATGTTTACAACAAACAGTAAAATACCTTTTATTGTATCCGTATTTAAGTATAGTAAAAAGCCACTTTGGGTTTGGTAATGGTCTGCTTCGGGTTTCCTTCTACCATCCTTCGTTCAAAGACGAAGGATGGTAGAACAAGGTAATAACCAAGCCCCTACTTATCGCCTACCAAACTTAATATTCCCAATATTCAATTTCAGTATCTTTGATGCCCTTTTATCGTAATATATTTAAAAACATTTTATCAGATAGTTTCTCATTTGAAGCGATTAATAATCAAAATGCTTCAGAGAAAGTAATTATTACTGACTGTAAGTTTCATTTAAAAATTTGACAAACTATTCTTTTCAACTATATAATTACAGGATCACGCATTTGCTCTAAGGCAAAAATGGCGTCATCAATTGTCCTGATACCCTCAATGGCAATTCTTAAAGTATTTTTTACCTCTTTCAAATTCACATTTCTAGGGTTTTGTTGAGCAAAGGATAAAATCCTTCCAAAAGCCTCGCTTTCAAAATATTTAGACTGCTTATCTGAAATAAAGTACCCTCGTAAAACACCATTCTTCCAACTAATTTTTTCGAGACCTATTTCTTTTCCAATCCATTGCAATTCTACCGTTCTTAAAAGATCTCTCACTTGCTTTGGTACGGGTCCAAATCGATCATGCAATTCTTTAGCAAAAGCATCCAATTGAGTTTGATTATCAATTTTAGAAAGCTCGGTATATAAATTATACCGCTCCTGTATGTTGGTGACATACTCATCAGGAATCATCAACTCCATATCAGTATCAATCTGCGTGAAGCTTACAAAAGGACGAGGTTTATCGTCAGTAAACAAGCCTTTAAACTCATCTTCTTTCAATTCCTGTATGGCTTCATCCAAAATTTTATGATACATATCGAAACCTATTTCAGCGATAAAACCACTTTGTTCAGCACCTAATAGGTTTCCGCTTCCGCGGATATCCAAATCTCGCATCGCCACGTTAAATCCGCTTCCCAAATCAGAGAATTCTTCAATAGCGCTTAAACGTTTTCTTGCTTCTGAAGTTAAAGTAGAAAGCGGCGGACTTAATAAATAACAAAATGCTTTTTTATTAGAACGTCCAACTCTTCCTCGCATTTGATGCAAGTCACTTAGACCAAACATGTGCGCATGATTAATGAGCATGGTATTGGCATTTGGAACATCCAAACCAGCTTCAATAATGGTTGTAGCGACTAAGACATCGTATTTTCCATCGATAAAATCGAGCATGATATCTTCCAGCTTATCGCCTTCCAATTGTCCATGTGCAATGGCAATTTTTGCTTTAGGTACTAGTTTTTGAATCAATCCACCTAATTGACGTAAATCAGCAACTCTGTTGTGAATAAAGAAAACTTGTCCGTCTCTATCTAGTTCAAACTCGACAGCTTCTTTTATTAGTTTTTCGTTAAAAACATGTAATTCTGTTTGTACAGATTGTCTATTTGGTGGTGGCGTTTGGATAATTGATAAATCTCTGGCACCCATTAAAGAGAAATGTAAAGTCCTTGGAATTGGAGTTGCCGTTAACGTTAAAGTATCAACGTTAGCTCTAAACTGTTTTAATTTCTCTTTTACCGTTACCCCAAACTTTTGCTCCTCATCAATAATTAAAAGACCTAAATCTTTAAACTTCACATCTTTGCTCACCAATTTATGCGTACCAATTATGATATCTACTTTTCCAGCTTTTAAAGCTTCCAAAGTATCTTTTACTTGTTTTGTTGATTTAAAACGATTGATATAGTCTATCCTTACAGGAAATTCAGCTAAACGTTCGTTAAATGTTTTATAATGCTGCATGGCTAAAATAGTAGTAGGTACTAAAATAGCTACCTGTTTCCCATCTGTAGCAGCTTTAAATGCAGCTCTGATTGCAATTTCAGTTTTACCAAAACCTACATCCCCACAAACCAATCGATCCATTGGATGTGGCGATTCCATATCCCTTTTCACATCAGCTGTAGCCTTTTCTTGGTCTGGCGTATCCTCATAAATGAAAGAAGCCTCTAATTCATTTTGCAGATAAGTATCGGGAGAAAAAGCCATTCCCTCTTGTGCTTTACGCATCGCGTAAAGCTTGATTAAGTCTCGGGCAATGTCTTTAACTTTTTTTTTTGTTGTTTTCTTTAGTTTATCCCAAACATCTGTTCCCAGTTTATTCATTTTAGGAACGTGACCGTCTTTACCCGTATATTTCGAAATCCGGTTTAGCGAGTTGATATTTACATACAACAAATCGTTATCTGCATATACCAAACGAATCATTTCCTGAACCTTCTCATTCACTTCCACCTTTTCCAAACCAGCATATTTACCAACTCCATGATCGATATGTGTAATGTAATCACCAGGTTTTAAATCTCGTAGTTCTTTTAAAGTGATAGCTTGTGATTTTGCATACCCTTTTTTGAGTTTGTATTTATAATATCGATCAAAAATCTGATGATCAGTATAGCAGGCTATTTTTTGTTCAAAATCTATAAAACCTTCACGTATAGATACATTGATAGGTTGAAACTTTATTTTCTTATCCAAATCATCAAAAATGGCAAACAAACGCTCTTGCTGTTTGGCCGAATCTGTTAAGATGAAATTAGTGACCTTCTGATCTTCATTTTGTTTGATATTGTGCATCAACAAATTAAAATCTTTGTTAAATGAAGGTTGCGGACGAGCATCAAAATTGATGACTTCAGTTGGATGGTAGAAAAACTGTTTACCAAACTCTACCACAGGAAAGTCATTCAATTGATCAGAAATCATTTTTTCATCTGTGAAAGCAAATTTAGGATCAATCCAATTTGGGTTTTGTTGTTTTTGCTCAACCGATAATGCTTTCCACAATTCGACTGATTTTTTATAGCCGGTTTTGATAATATCAAACGTGAATTGGACATCTTTAAACCAAACTACGGCATCTTTATCAATAAATTCTAACAAAGAAATATTGCTCTCTGTTAAGAATTTAGCTTGTACGTTTGGAACAATGGTAATTGTCTTTACCTGTTCCACTGACAGTTGATCTTCGATTTCAAAAGTCCGGATAGACTCGATATGATCACCAAAAAACTCGATTCTATAAGGTAAATCATGAGAGAACGAGAAAATATCTACAATTCCGCCACGAACAGAAAACTGTCCTGGCTCGTAAACAAAATCAGTCCGCTCAAAATCGTAATCAATTAAAAACTCATTGATGAACTCTATACTTAATTTATTATTGATGGAAATTTCAAGCGTATTTTTTTCTAAGGCGTTCCTGTCAATCACCTTTTCGGCCATCGCCTCAGGATAGGTAACTATTAGATTTCCAAATTCAGCAGTGTGATTTAGTTCGTTCAAAACCTCAGCTCGCATCAATACATTGGCAGAATCAGTCTGGGTAAAATCAAAAGATTTTCTGTAGGAAGACGGAAAAATCAATACTTCCTTATCCATTAAATTCTCTAAATCAGCCTGGAAATAGTTAGCTTCTTCTCTGTCTGGCAGTACAAAAACCATATTTCTATGGTTAAGGAAATAATTTGCTGACGCCACAAAAGCATCTAGAGAACCAATAAGGCCTTTGAGTTGAATTCTAGCGTTATTAGATTGAACCGATTTAGTTAAACCTAAAATTCGTTTATCCGTCTTATAATTCTCTAGTATTTCTTTGATATTCATAAATAGATTCTGGTACAAATATAGCTATTGGTTTTAAACCATTATCCACATAAAGGTTGGTATAGAAGCAAATTAACTTTATATTTAATTTATTAATT
>JACMOI010000169.1 GCA_014378105.1 Pseudopedobacter sp. | reverse complement strand
TATGAAGCGCTAAACTTTGGAGGTTTTTGGGCTTGGGATCCAGTGGAGAATGCATCTATATTACCTTGGATTACTTTGATAGCTGGATTACATGTGATGATTGCTTATAAAAATTCAGGTCATTCCTATTTTACTGCCTTATTCTTAATTATCATCAGCTTTATTTTAGTGCTATATGCATCTTTCTTAACCAGAAGTGGAATTTTAGGTGACACCTCGGTTCATGCATTTACTGATTTAGGAATGTCAGGTCAGTTATTGATTTATATGTTTGCTTTTATCGTTTTAGCGGCTGTTTTAATCATCATCAATTGGAAGAAACTACCCATCACTAAAAAGGACGAAGAAACTTATTCCAGAGAATTCTGGCTTTTTATTGGATCAATTGTATTGGTTGTCTCTTGTATTCAAATATTAGCAACGACATCTATACCTGTTTACAATAAAATTTTTGGAACTTCAATTGCACCACCAACCAATTTAATCCAACATTATAATAAATGGCAGATAGCTTTTGCATTTGCAATTGCGACCATTTCTGCATTTTCTCAGTTTTTAAAATATAAGAAAACAGACACTCGTAAATTCTTTATTAGCTTAAGTGTTTCGTTTGTTGTTGCAGTTCTTTTAACAGCTGTTGTGGTTTATTTTACTGATATATACCACAATTTCATGTACATCCTTTTAACTTGGGCGGCTATATTCTCTATACTTTGTAATGCCAAATTATTAGGAGAAGCACTTAAAGGTAAATGGAAATTAGCAGGTTCTGCGGTGGCACACATTGGTTTTGCCTTTATTCTAGTTGGGGCATTAATAGCTGCAGCAAACAATAAAGTTATATCAGTAAATAATACCGGTATAGGTTTTGGGAACGAATTTGCTAAGAGTAATAACCCGAGGGAGAATATCATTTTATACAAGAATGAACCTATAAAAATGGATAAGTACACCGTGACTTATATGGGTGACTCTACATCAGGTGTGAATACTTATTATAGAGTAAATTACAAAGTTTACAATGGAGATAAAATTAAGGAGAACTTTGATTTATATCCAAATGCACAACAAAATGCCAAGATGCAGCAAATTATAGCGTCCCCCGATACCAAGCATTATTTGTTTCATGATATTTATACCCACGTAAGTAGTGTGCCGCTAAAAGAAGATAATCACGACCATGAAGGACACTCAGATGATGAGTCATACCTTCCACCAGTGGTTCATGAAGTGATAGTTGGTGATACGGTTCGTTTTAGAGAAGGACAAATTGTTGTTAAATCAATCAATAGAAATGCCACCATTAAAGATATTCCGCTCGAAAAAGGTGATGCAGCTATTGGAATGAATTTAGAAGTTCTTTCAGCAAATAAAAAATTTAAATCAGAACCTATCTTCTTAATTAAAGGAAATACAAAAGTTGATTTTGGAAAAACTGTTGATGAAGCTGGATTAAAATTAAGGTTCACAAATGTGCTTCCAGATAAAGGAAAATTGGAACTCACTGTTTACGAAAAACCAAAGTCGGAGAAGAAAGATTGGATAGTTTTAAAAGCGATTGAATTTCCATATATCAATTTGTTTTGGGGTGGTACTATAATGATGGTAATAGGTTTCTTGTTGTCTATATTTAGAAGGTCGAAAGAAGCTAAAACTACATGAAAGTCGCCATTTTAGGTTCTGGTAATGTTGCGACTCATTTAAGTAAAGTACTCATCAAAGCTGGGCATCCAGTTAAACAGATTTGGAGTAGAAACCATGATAATGCCATTGATTTAGCATTAGAAATTGGTGCAAATTCTATCCCAGATATTGGTAAAATTGGTAAAGAAATTGAACTTATCATTGTTGCTATTAAGGATGATGCAATTGCAGAAGTCATCAATAAAATTCCTCAAAATAGCCAAGCTTTAATATTTCATACATCAGGCACTGCTGATTTAGATTTATTAAGTAAAAGATTTGAAAATTGTGGAGTGTTATACCCCTTACAAACTTTTTCTAAAAATAGCGACATAGACTTTTCGATAATTCCAATTTTTGTGGAGGGAAGCAATTCCTATTCTATTGAAAAAGTAACACATTTAGCAAATCAAATTTCAGAAAAAGTAATTTATGCGGATTCTAAAACAAGAGCTTTATTGCACATTTCAGCAGTTTTCGCCTGTAATTTTACCAATGCTTTCTATACAATTGCTCAAGAAATAACAGATTCGGTAAATCTTGATTTTGATTTACTAAGACCACTCATTCAAGAAACTGCAGATAAAGCCATGCTCAATCAACCAAAAGATGTTCAAACTGGTCCCGCAAAAAGAAATGATGTGCAAATTATGCAAAAGCATTTGAAATTATTAGAAAATGAGCCTCAACTCAAAGATCTATATCAGTCCATCAGTCAATACATAGTCAAAATGTATTCTAAATAACCAGCATCCGATAAATAAATTCTTAATTTGCCAGTACATGAATATTTATAAAGTCAAGATAAATTTTGAAGAGAAAGGTCACGAAACCGTTGAGCTTGCTATTGCAGAAGGAGAGTCAGTATTAGACGTTTGCATTGATAATGGAATAGAGTTACAGCATAATTGTGGTGGCGTTTGTGGCTGCAGCACCTGCCATGTTTATTTAAATAAAGGAGATGGCCATATTCAGGAAATATCAGATAAGGAAGAGGATTTTATTGATAGGGCTGTAGATCCCCGCATCAGTTCTCGTTTAGGCTGCCAATGTGTAGTTATAGATGGGGATATTGAAGTAACTATTCCAGATCAATCTCAGTTCTTAGGACACTAAACCAAATAAAATGAATCAAGATAAATTTGCCCTTCCAATCCATTGGAACGATTATGAAGACATCGCAATGGGATTATATGAAAAATTTGGAGACGAATTTGGTGAGTCTAAAATTTACCGTATTCGTTTTACCGAGTTAATGGACTGGGTTTTAGAATTACCTCATTTCAAAGGCACTAAAGAAGAATGTAATGAAGGCCATTTAGAGCAAATCCAGTCTGCCTGGGTTTATGAATGGCGAGACAATAAATAACTATTTGCGAAATAAAGTCTTTCAAGCTATTTGCCGCTAATCGGACTTTACGCCATAATCTTTAGTCCGTTTAATATAAATAGGTCATCCTAAATATTTAAGGTTTTAAATCTTTGATCTTAAATCGTAATTTTCCACTATGTTAGACAAACTAAAAGATATCACCACTTTTATCTTTGATGTGGATGGCGTTTTAACTAACGGTAACATCTTAATTACAGAAACTGGTGAACAACTTCGTCAATACAGTATTAAAGATGGCTATGCAATTCAACTGGCATTAAATAAAGGGTATACTGTTGCAATTATTACTGGCGCAAAAGCTCAATCTGTAACTATCCGTTTAAAAGGGCTAGGGATTCAACATATATACCAAGGAGCGTCTTATAAGATGCCGCTTTTTCATGATTTTTTAGAGAAAACAGAAATTAAACCCGAGCAAATTGTTTACGTTGGTGATGATTTGCCAGATCAGGAAATTATGGAGCAGGTAGCCATTTCTGTTTGTCCGGCAGATGGTGCGCAAGAAATAAAAGATTGCTGCTCTTACATCTCGGCATTTAAAGGTGGCGAAGGCGTTGTAAGAGACATCATAGAAAAAGTATTAAAAGTACAGGGTAATTGGTTTGCCGAAAAGCCAGATGCTGATGATGGATCTATCAAATAAAAAGGATCGATTTAAATTTAAATCGATCCTTTTAAAATACCTCTCCAATAATTAATCTTGGTATTGCAAACTTAAAGTTCTGATTTTGTCTAAAGCTTTCTGAATGCCATTTCTTTGCTTATTCAATAAACTATAATGATCAGCATGATCTGCGTAATTCTTTAGTACAGAATCGTATTTTTCAATAGCTGATTTTTCTCCAGTTTCAATTGCATTTAAAATTGCGCTATCTTCATTAGCTGAAAATACTTCTTTAACATCTAACCAAGCTCTGTGTAAAGCACCTAACACACCACCATCTTCATTTTCAGAATAATCCCCATGTTGTAGAATATGTGCTTTTAATTCTTCGGCATAAACGGCTCTTTCATTAGAAAGATCCATAAATGTAGATTTTAATTCTTCGGATTTTACATTATGGATAGCTTCTTTATAGCCTTCTTTTCCATCATTTAAGATGTTGATTAATCCTTTTAAATCTGCTGTGATTTCATTTTGATTTTTCATGATTATTTAATTTTTGTTGATACTTATTTATAATTGTGATAAAATATTTTTCATTAATCTTTTCCAGTTAAACTGCAACATTAAACTATGATCAGATTGTTCAAATAATGAGTTATTTAGCGCTGGTTTTATTTTCATATCCAAACTAATGGTATTTATTAATCTTTTTAAAGTAATGGCACACTCTCCAGAAGAAATAGAAGTATTATTGAGGTGTATTAAACAATCATATTCAGTTTCTTGTAACAATAAAAATATTTCTTCTTCGTATCCATCCAATTCTTTTATAATCGTTAATTCAATTATTCTGAGCCATAAGATATTTCTCCCATATATCTCATAATTAAAATTCAATTTTAATTTGTCACCAACAATTATTGGTCGATCGATTTCAAAACCGTATCGATCAAAACAGGTTATTTTATTACAAGAATCAAAGTTTACGGGTTGCACCCATGTTTTGGGTTGAATTAATTTTAGTTTACTTTCTCTAAAAAACTCATTTGCTTTTGTAGAATCAGCTATTCTTGTAACATCATTAAATCTATGGGGAGATAATAAAGAATCTATCCACCCTCTGCTCATTATTTGATTCATCGGTATTTATTTGAAAATTATACTCCACAATTAATACCAGTTTTAATTTTGTTTGTCTTTTTAAATATCTTATAGTATTAGGAATTTCATTTTCTTTTATGATTTATACTTTATCATTAAAAGATAAATTGCATTTTTGAACGTAGTTAAAAAGAAACAGTACCGTGTCCAAAAAAATATATTTAGCTTCTAAATCACCTCGTAGACAGGAACTCTTAAAACAAATGGGTTTTGAATATGAATTATTAATAAAAGAAGTTGATGAAAGTTATCCGGCTGATTTACCTTTAAATGATGTAGCCGAATATATTGCAAAGAAAAAGGCAGATGCTTTCGAAACAAAATCCGATGGTGTAATTATTACATCCGATACTGTTGTTTTATTGGGTACCGAAATACTGGGTAAACCAAATAACGATCAACATGCTTTTGAAATGTTACGTAAATTGAATGGTAAAACGCATCAAGTGATTACCGGAGTAACCTTAAAATCTGCACATAAAAGCTTTAGTTTTTCTGAAGTTACAGCGGTTACTTTTTCTCAATTAAGTGATGAGCAGCTTTGGTATTATATCCTAGAGTTTAAACCTTTTGATAAAGCCGGGTCTTATGGAATTCAAGATTGGATTGGGGCGGTAGGTGTTCAAAGTATTAACGGATCTTATACCAATGTGATGGGTTTACCAACCGAGCGTTTATTCAAAGAATTGGCTAATTTTGACTAAGAAGTAGTCCTTCTTTTAAAGAATAAGTGCAAGTTGTCACTTCCTGAATATTTCCCTTTTCTAGGATATATCTGGTAAGTATGGATGCCATTAAAATCATATCAACTCTTAAAGGGATTAATCCTTCCATATTTACTCTCTCTTGATGTGTTGATTTAATTATTTTACTAATCAATTCTTCAAAATCTTTATGATTAAAATCATAACTCGACATTTTTTGAGGATCGAAAATAGTTTGAGTTTTTAAAGCTATCATACTTGCATAAGAATCAAATGAACCTGCCGTACCAATCAATTTTTTAGGTTGATGTTGTTTAAATGCTTCAAACAGCGAATTTAGTTGCTGAGAGAAATGATATTCAATTTCTGTCAAGCTTTCATTGGTTATTGAATCATCAGTAAAGTAATAATCCGCTAATAATCTTGCAGCACCTAATCTGTAGCTATTTTTCCAAAATACTTCGTCTTCAGTACAGATGATAAATTCTACGCTTCCACCCCCAATATCCATAATCAAGCTTTTATCTTTGCTTAAGGTTTGAGCAGCTTTGGCACCATAATAAATATATTCTGCTTCTTTTAAGCCATCAATGATGTTGATTCTAATATCTGCTTTAGCTAAAACTTCATCGATAAAATCTTGCCCATTTGAAGCATCTCTAACCGCTGCGGTAGCGGTTGCAAAAACATCTTTAATGCCATTCTCGTTAAGCTCTTTTCTAAATTGAATCAATGCATCAATTCCTCTTTGATAAGCTGCATCAGTAATAAAACCTTTATTCACACCTCCTTCACCAAGTTTTACAGCGATGGTATTTTTATGAATTACTTGGATATTTTTAGACTCATCAACTTTGGCCACCAATAAGTGAAAAGTGTTGGTGCCAATATCTATTACCGCTTTAATGTAGTCCATGAGTTCAAAATTTCAAGATTAAAAAAGTCCATGGTCGAATTGTCCACGGACTTAATATTTCACAAAGATAATGCCTTTATTACTCCTTATAATTAAACCATTTTGCCAGTTCCTTATAGGATACTTTTTTACCATACATTAAAATTCCTACACGGTAAATTCTTGATGCTACCCAAGTTGTAAATATAAATCCAATAACTAATAAAGTCATGGATAATACCAACTGCCAAACTGGTACACCAAATGGAATACGAATCATCATGGCAATAGGAGAGGTGAAAGGGATGATTGACATCCAAAAAGATAATGTACTATCCGGGTTGTTTACAATCACATTCATCCCAATGATAAAAGTAAATATCAGAGGGAGCGTTATAGGCAGCATAAATTGCTGCGTTTCTGTTTCGTTATCTACTGCCGAACCAACTGCTGCGAATAATGCACTATATAATAAATAACCTCCTAAAAAGTAAAATAGAAATGTCCCTATGATATATGGGAAATTAATAGTGTCTGCAGCATCTAAAAATTGAGTTACTTTATTACCGGATGCTACTTTTTGAATATCAGGATGATTCATGTCTTTTTTCATCACCTGTTCGGTCTTTGTTTTGCCAGTATCGTCTTTTGTTAGATAGTTAGCTGCTAGCGTTGAGAGTCCAGCGGTCAGAATAATCCACATTAAAAACTGAGTTAAACCCACCGCACCTATACCTAATATTTTCCCAAGCATCAGTTGAAATGGCTTTACAGAGGAAACAATTACCTCAATAATACGAGTGGTCTTTTCTTCAATAACACCACGCATTACTTGCGCTCCATAAATAAATAGTGCCAAATAAATTAAGAATGCACTTGCAAAACCAACAATAAATGTAGCGCCAATACTAGCATCCTTCTCTCCTTCATCCGTTAATTGTTTGGCATTAATGCTGACTTTTTCTTTTGAGCTATTTAATACCGAGGTATCTATACCTGCCGCAATTAATTTTTTATTACGTAAAATAGTTTCCATTTGATTTTCAACGTCATTTATCAAATTAATACCAGGTTTTTTCTCAGCAATAACTTCTACGTTTTTCGTTAAATCATAGTTGGCAGGGATGTATAATAGAAAACTTTCTTTTTCTTTCCGAATGTCTTTTTTTGCATCCTCGTAATTCCCTTTTACATAGCTAAAGTTGAGGTTATTAGAGTTTGTAAATTGATTTTTAAAGATTCCTGATTGATCTAAAACCTTGAATTCTTTGACTTTATCATCCCCTTTGGCAGTCAGATAAACCACAAGAGACATCATTCCGATAAATAATGAGGGTACTAAAAAAGTAAGAATTAAGAAGGATTTTTTCTTAACCCTACTTAAATATTCTCTTTGTATGATGAGTAAAACTTTGTTCATGGTTGGATTAGTTTAACTGTTTAACTTTTTCGATGAATATCTCGTTGATGCTTGGAATAACTTCTTCCAAATAAATAATTCCGGTTTGTGGAAGTAATTCTTGCAAAACATCATTGGTGCTAAAACCATCTTTTAATTTGATGGTGAAATTTTCACTTTCTTCCTCTTTTTTCGAGCTGATGATCTCAAAAGTTTTTAATGATGAAGTATCAAATACTTTGGTTAAGCCAACTCTGTAGGTATTATTACGATAAGCATTTTTGATTGATTTAACGCTGCCATCTAATATTTTATGTGATTTATTGATTAATGCAATATGATCACATAATTCTTCAACAGATTCCATACGATGAGTAGAGAAAATGATGGTTGCACCTTTTTGATTGAGCTCTAGAATCTCATTTTTAATGACTTCGGCATTTACTGGGTCGAATCCAGTGAATGGCTCATCTAAGATGATTAATTCAGGTTCATGTAAGATAGTGGCCACAAATTGTACTTTTTGTTGCATTCCTTTAGAAAGGTCTTCTACTTTCTTTTTCCACCAGTTTTGCATCTCCATTTTCTCGAACCAATATTTGATCCTATTGGCAGCATCAGCTCTACTTAAACCTTTTAATTGTGCCAAGTAAAGCATTTGCTCGCCAATTTCCATTTTTTTGTAAAGGCCACGCTCTTCTGGTAAGTAGCCAATTTTATTAATGTGAGATTGATTGAGCTTTTCACCATTAAAGAAAACTTCTCCTGCATCTGGTCCGGTGATTTGATTGATGATTCTAATTAATGATGTTTTTCCTGCTCCATTTGGACCTAATAATCCAAATATGGTTCCTTTTTCAACTTCTAAACTTACATCATCTAATGCCCGATGTTTGGCATACTCTTTAACAATATGGCTAACTTTTAACATGTATAAGGTTTTGATTTCTTTATTAGATACATTTTTCAGTAAATTATTACAAACTACCTTAATTTATTTAATTATTTAAGAAATCAAAAATTTGATAGAACCGAGTGGATTTGAATTCTAGCCCTGATTATAGTGGAGATCCTTTATCCCCGATTTTTGGGATAAAGATGGAAACGGAAAGCAGATGTTACCTTTGGGATTTGCAGTTGTTGAAAGTGCTCCAAAAAAAAATAGCTCGAAATATAAAAACCACGAGCTATTTAATTTTTGAAATGAATCTAAATTTTTATTCGAAATATTCCTTCATTCTATCAAAGAAGCTTTTCTCATTTTTACCCGGACTAGGTTTGAAGTTTGAGGAGTCTTTTAGTTTTTCTAATAATTCACGCTCATCATTATTCAGGATTTTTGGTGTCCAGATATTTACTTGAACCAATTGATCACCTTTATGATAGGAGTTTACTTCCGGAATTCCTTTCCCTTTTAGTCTTAGAATTTTACCTCCCTGTGTGCCTGGATCTAATTTGATGCGAGCTTTGCCATCAATAGTAGGCACTTCGATACTTGCGCCCAAAGTGGCATCTACAAAACTTACATGTAAGTCGTAAATCACATTAATACCTTCTCTTTTCAGCGATTCGTGAGGAATTTCTTCAACCAAGATGATTAAATCTCCTGGAACGCCACCTCTCGGGGCTGCATTTCCTTTTCCACTCATGCTTAACTGCATACCTTCGCTCACTCCTGCGGGTATGTTGATACTGATAGTTTCTTCTCCACGCATCACGCCATCACCGTGGCAGGTTCCACATTTCGCAGAAATGGTAGTTCCTTCTCCATTACAAGTAGGGCAAGTGCTGGTTGTTTGCATTTGACCAAGAATAGTGTTGGTTACTCGGCGAACAGCACCTTGGCCACCACAGGTTTTACAGGTAGAGAATGAGTTTTTATCTTTTGCTCCAGTACCGTCGCAAGTGCTACAAACTATTTGTTTATTTACTTTTATTTTCTTTTCTATACCATTTGCAATTTCCTCTAAAGTCAATTTGACTTTAATACGAAGGTTTGTTCCTCTTTGAACTCGTCTGCCGCCTCTAGAAGATTGACCTCCGCCACCGAAGAAGCTATCAAATGGACTGCCGCCACCCCCGCCGCCGCCAAAGATATCTCCGAACTGGCTAAAGATGTCATCCATGTTCATGCTGCCACCGCCGCCGCCATAACCACCTTGCGCCCCAGCGTGACCAAATTGATCATAACGTTGCTTTTTCTCTGGATTACTTAAAATCTCGTAAGCTTCTGCAGCTTCTTTAAACTTATCTTCTGCACTTTTATCGTCAGGATTTTTATCAGGATGAAATTTAATAGCCAACTTTCGATAAGCTTTTTTTATCTCATCGGCAGGAGCTCCTTTTGATACCCCTAAAACATCGTAATAATCTTTTTTACTCATGTATCTTTATTTGAAGATTTGGAGATTTGAGAATTTGAAGATGATCGTAATTGGTTCATTTTCAAATCATCAAATTTTCAAATTATTATGCGCCCACTACCACTTTGGCAAAACGGATTACTTTATCGTTTAAGAAATATCCTTTTTCAACTTCATCAACCACTTTTCCTTTTAAATTGTCAGTTGGAGCAGGAATATTAGTGATTGCTTCGTGAATTTCTGGATCAAAAGGTTTCCCTTTAGATTCCATTTCTTTTAGGCCTTTTTGATTTAAAAGTGATTTTAATTTATGATGAACCAATTCGATACCTTCTTTTACAGGTTTCACTTCGGTGGCACTTTCCATGGCTTTTGCTGCTCTTTCAAAATCATCTAAAACAGATAGCATAGAAACAATTACTTCTTTTCCTGCGGTTTGTAATAATTCTATTCGCTCTTTGGTAGTACGACGTTTGAAATTATCAAACTCGGCATATAAACGAACATATTTATCATTTAAACCAGCAACTTCTGCTTTTAATTTATCTACTTCACTTATTTCTTCTGTTGATTCTTCAAATTCGCTTTGACTAGCCTCGTTCACTTGTTCTACCTCTTCCTGAATATTTTCCGGTTGTATATTATTTTCTTCTGCCATTTTGTTCTGATCTTCTGTTACTGAAACTTTCTTTTTCTTGAACATCTGTGTATTATTATAACAACTTGCAATTACCAAACATACTGCCATTCAATAAAAACAGTCAACCTGTCAGTCAGCTGTTAAGCTTAACTTTCAAATTGACTGTTTTTTGAAATTTTGACTGTATTTTAAACGGTTGCGTCTTCTATTACTTTGCCGTTTTCACATTTGATAATCCGAGAAGGGAAAGTTCTGATGATATGGTAATCATGTGTTGCCATTAAAACAGCTGTTCCAGATTGACTAATCTGACGTAATAAAATCATGATTTCTTCCGAAGTTTCTGGATCTAAATTTCCAGTTGGCTCATCAGCTAAAATCAATTCTGGATCATTTAGCAAAGCTCTGGCAACTACCACTCTTTGTTGTTCTCCTCCTGAGATTTCATGAGGCATTTTTTTCATTTTACTACGTAAACCTACTTTTTCTAAAACGTCTTTGATACGCTCATCAATTAGGTTTTTATCTTTCCAACCTGTTGCTTTTAAAACGAAAGCAAGATTTTGTTCAATGCTTCTATCTGTTAATAACTGAAAATCTTGAAAAATAATTCCCAATTTTCTTCGCATAAAAGGCACATCATTTTCTTTTAATTTTTTCAGCTCATAACCAACAGCATGTCCATCGCCATTTTGTACATGTAAATCACCGTAAATAATTTTTAAAAGACTGCTCTTCCCTGAACCAGTTTGTCCAATTAGATAAACAAATTCGCCTTTATCTACATGTAGATTTACGCTGGAGAGCACCAAGTGTTTTTGCTGAAAAATATCAACGTTGTTTAATTTTATAACAGAATTTCCAACCATTAGATGTCTAATTTTAAGATTTGTCCGAAAGGTAAATCCTTCACAATGTTCATGATGTAATCGGCTTTTTCGCCTAAACCTACTTTTTCTAAAGATTTTTCAGGTCTATCCACCCTAAAGTAAGCTAAAAGAGTGAAATGTTCATCCCTTAATTGAACATAATCAGGGATTTTTGCCACACCTTTTACTTTTATCACATACATAATTTCAAAGGTAAAGTTTTTTAGGATGCTATTGCCTAAAATTTAAAATTCAGCTTAAGCCAATTAAAAACTCCATAGTATCTACACTATCAGCATAATCCCATAATCTAGGGTTTTGGCTGTCGCCGAGTTTTACAGTTGGGGTATTTAAATGTAAGTCTATCTGAGTGCTCACCACTTGTATTTGATCAGCTTGAGTATTAATTTTTTCTTTTAAACTGTCTAAATCATCATATGCTTCCTGATAAACCACAGAAAGGGGAGAGCTCAAATTTTCACTAGGTGCAAGTAGGAGAAAGCCATTGTCTAGGTGCTCTACTCGATTTACCAAGTAAATAGATTTGTTATAATCGTAGTTGTTTTGGTACTTATGATGATTGAGGATTGGACTGAACTGCTCTATAGATTCGAAAAAATGATTGAAAACATAGCCTTTTGGCACAAACATTTTAGAAATATTTCTGCAACCTAATCCATAATAGTCGAAAATATCCGATCCTAGCCTTTTTAATTCCTCGCTAGATTCTTCTCCACTTAAAACAGCCACACTATTCCTATTTTTGCGGATAATATTGGGAACTTTTGAAAAATAATAATCAAAATAGCGAGAAGAGTTATTGCTGCCAGTAGCAATAACGGCATCAAAATTTTCTAATCTATCTACGTATTCAATCTGATTTTTAAATTCGGGCTCTATTTCTATTAGCTTTTTAAGGATGGCCGGAATTAAGATATCATCCTGAGAAGAAAACTTGATCAAAGCAATATTGCCACTCATCAAAACTGAAATGATATCGTGAAAACCAACTAATGGAAGATTTCCTGCGAGTATCAGCCCAATTTTTTTAGGTTCATGATTTTCAATTTTATAACCTGCTAACCAAGTTTCTAAATCTGCACTATTCAGCATTTTCCCATTAGCGGCCACTGCTTTATTCACTTCTTCCACAGTGAACCAACCGTTTTTGTGTTTAGCTAAGGATAAAATGTCCTTAAAATCATCATCAGGTTCTAATAAAAAATCCCCTAAACGCTTTAATCCTTCAACTTTTCTTTCTTTATAAAATTCTGACATTGTATCAAATTCGTATACCTAAATTATATTATATTTGCAGCTTAAATCAAAAAGCACAAAAATACGTTATCATACGTAAGAATATATAAGATATGGCAATTAAAATTACAGATGAGTGCATTAACTGCGGAGCTTGTGAGCCAGAATGCCCAAATAATGCAATATATGACGCGGGGCAGGCTTGGAAATTTTCTGAAGGCACAAATTTAAAGGGAGTGATAGATTTTGGTGAAGGCGAGACACTTAATGCTGATGAGGCGCAATCTGCTATTTCTGATGAAGTTTATTATATCGTTTCTGATAAGTGTACTGAATGCAAAGGTTTTCATGACGAACCACAATGTGCAGCGGTTTGCCC
>JACMOI010000034.1 GCA_014378105.1 Pseudopedobacter sp. | reverse complement strand
GCTTATTCCATTTCTAAGTAGAAATTACAAACAAATCACCATTCATTTCTTTCATCAGCATCACGGATTTATTGGATTAACGGATTGCACTGATTTAAAGAATTAGTTTTTTATGCTACGCTCCTCCTCCCTGAAATCTTTAAATCTATTTAATCTGTGGTGCAGACTATTTTATTGTCAGCATCATGGATTTATTGGATTAACGGATTGCACTGATTTAAAGAACAATATTTTTAACGCTATGCAAATCCTCCGTCAAATCTATTCATCTGTTTAATCTGTGATGCAGACTATTCCTTTTGTCAGCATCACGGATTTATTGGATTAACGGATTGCACTGATTTAAAGAATTAGCTTTTTATGCTACGCTCCTCCTCCTTGAAATCTTTTCATCTATTTAATCTGTGATGCAGAAAGATACCCCACACTCATTTACTAACCCTAGCAAAAACCTAAACCAGTTTGGGTTGGCATGCTGTGTGGTGTCTGTCTTGTTACTTGGTAAGCTTTAAAGCGTTGTCAAGTCGCAATGCTGCGTTGTCCCAATTAAGGATTGGAAAAAGTGCATCAACAAAGTCAGTTCGCTTGTTTTTATATTTCAAGTAGTAAGCATGTTCCCAAACATCAATTACCAAAAGCGGGATAACTCCCCATTGTGTAAGCTTTTCATGGTTCTCACATTGTAGAACTACTAAACTGTCTGAGTAAGGTTGATATCCTAAAATTCCCCAACCGTTGCCGTCCACATTTTTAGCAGTTGCAGCGATATATGATTTCAGTTTGTCGTAAGTGCCAAAGCTCTTTTCAATCCGTTTAAGCAATTCTCCTTTCGGTGAAGTCTGTTTGTTTGTGAGATTTGTCCAAAAGATAGAATGTAAAACATGCGATGAAAAATGGAACGAAAGTTTCTTTGTCCAATAGTCAACCGTTTCTAAATTGTTAGTATCAAGTGCCTCTTTTATTTTTTTCAAATCGTTGTTCGCTGCTTTTACTGCACCGCCATGATGAAATGTATAATGCAAATGCATTGTTTCAGCATCCATGCTAGGCTCTAAAAAGTTTTCGGCGTAGGGCAAAGTCTGCTGAATAAAATTTCCGTTGGTATCTACTAACTTATCAATGTTGCCTTCTGTAACAGATGCAGCAAAGAGAGCGTTTGAAGGGAGAATTGTCGAACCTCCAATTATCAAACTGTTTTTCAAAAAAACTTTTCTATCCATGATGTTTTATTTTACAATGTAAATTAATAGTGATGCGCTGCTATTAAAACCCGAAGGTGAAGCTACGATTAATTGATTGAGTTCTGGAATGAAAAAGGAAGTTCTTGCTCCTGAGTGAGTAGAGATTTTTCCGTAAATGGCGCAAGTCTTATCGCTTTAGACAAATGCCAAAGACAGACTTTTTCTTCGGCTATTAGAACTATTCTTAAATTTAAATTAACATCGGCACAAGTCTCCTATCGCTCTTTGCTAGCCCTCAGAAGAATGCGCCATTGGGGAGATAGTTGCCTTGAAATGATTAAGATTTTCTTTTATAAGCTTTGATAAGTTTTTCGTTACGACTATCTGCTCTAGCATTCTGTAAAGATATCACCGCCCAAATGGCGGCTGGAATCCACCCAATCAAAGTTACTTGTAGGATGAGGCAAATAATGCCAGTTAGAATTTTTCCTCTTAAAAAGAAGGAAACAAATGGAAAAAATATAGCAATCAGTGTCATCATATCCCGAGCGTAAAGTATTTCTCATCACCAAACCACAAAAATTATTACACAGGTTTAGGGAAAGTCGTCTCTCTAAAATTAATGTAATTTCTCTAATTAAAGAACATTGGCTTTTGTCAGCATCACGGATTTATTGGATGACACTGATTTGTTGGATGACACGGATTGCACTGATTTAAAGAATTAGTCTTTAACACTACATTCAGCCTCTGTGAAATCTTCTAATCTGTTTAATCCGTGGTTCAGACTATTCCTTTTGTCAGCATCACGGATTTGTTGGATTAACGGATTGCACTGATTTAAAGAATTAGTCTTTAACACTACATTCATCCTTCATGAAATCTTTAAATCCGTTTCATCTGTGATTCAGAAAAAGGGACATTAAACTAGAATGGGTCATTTAATAAACAATAAAGTAGTAATAGCGTTGAGAGTAATGTGAAAAAGAATACTATATACCAATCCGTAGTTCATTCTAATAAAACCTAAAATAAACCCTCCAATAATTTGACGCCCTCCTAAAATGAAGGAAAATAAAAGAATTAAATATAAATTCCCTTCATAATTAGATGCATGTAATAAACCAAAAATTAATGATGAACCGTAAAAGAAATATTTAAATCTAGAATTAATAAATAACGCTACATTTTTTAAAGAATAGGACTTTACAAAAAATACAAACGAAAAAAGTATAAAAGTTAAGATTATAACGAATATTATTCTTGATTTGAATATTTCATAAGCAATTATAAAGGTAATTGATGCACTAAATAAAATGAAGTTTTGCTTAGTAAACCTGAGTAAAGACCTGAAAAATATTTCTTCAAAAATGGGAGCAAGTATCACAATTATAAATACGAATTTTAAAGAAGTAAAATCTATTTCGCTTTTAATCGTATCAGTTAAAGAAAACCTTTTTAATAGCACATTGATAAGTATAGCAATGGGTATGGTAAAGATGAGGTTGATAAAAAATAAGGAAATAAAGTTTGAAACTTTGGGTCTCCGTAAAGAACATACCGTTGGGCCTTTGATATAAGAAAGTAATTGTTTTAACATTTTAGGTAGTTTGTTTTTTATTTCACTTAGCTCGTTTATTGTTCCGTAAGGGTCAATAAATATTTTTTAAACTCAGGAGAGTGACCGGTAATCATAAATTAAAATGAAGTATTTT
>JACMOI010000168.1 GCA_014378105.1 Pseudopedobacter sp. | reverse complement strand
TACTTTTTTTCCAATTATTCCTGACATTTCTTAATTTAATTAACACCCATCGAAGCAGTAGGGCTTCGTTCAAGGTGGATATAATATCCCTAAAAGGGACGGCAAAGATAGGAAAGTCTTATTAATTATCAAACACTTATGCACTTATTTTTCA
This sequence comes from Pseudopedobacter sp., assembly GCA_014378105.1. Taxonomy (GTDB): domain Bacteria; phylum Bacteroidota; class Bacteroidia; order Sphingobacteriales; family Sphingobacteriaceae; genus Pseudopedobacter. The sequence goes on along the minus strand of JACMOI010000168.1, from coordinate 6,098 downwards.
TATTTTTTTAATAAAGCGAATTCTAAATAAAAAAGCATCTCAACTTCCCTAATTAGAACATTAAATAAAAGAGAATATTTAAGCACTACTTGACCTGAAAAATAGAAAGTTTTTTCTATCGTATACAATTAAAAAAATACAGATTTACCTTTAGAGATATTTTATTGCAATAAAATATCAATGGTCTACTTATTGTAAACAATTGGTGAACTAAAAAATTAAATCATGAAAACATTCAAAACCTTATTCAAAACAGCATTAATGATTACTCCAATTTTACTCACTGTGGCTTGTAATAAAAATGCAGCAAAATACGAGAATCTCAAAAGTGGAAAAAAAGTAACCATTACAAAAGATCCAACAACAGGTTATGCAATTGATAGTATCACAAAAGAGCCTGTAGACTTTTATGTTAATTTAGAAACAAAAGATACTATTTATGGTAAAACAGGAATTGTTGTCAATAATGCGCTAATAAAAACCCCAGAAGGTTCTTATATGGTTGATAATGCAAAGATCAAATCCGATGGCGATGAGTTTAAAAGTAATGCTGAAAATGTGAAAATCAAAGTTGACGGTGACGAAACAAAAATTAAAACTGACGACAAAAAAATTAAAATTAAAGACGGTGAGAAAAAAGTAAAATATAAGGACTAAAAACAATTAAATCATGAAAAAATTAATATTAAGCTTAGTTGTACTCGCAAGTATTTCTACTGCTTGTAACAATGCCAAAAACACTTCAAACGAATCTGATTCAACAATTAACGCTTCTGAAGAAGGAATGATGAAAGTTGAAAAGCCTGTTGTAAAACCCGGAAGCTACGTAAATTTAAGTACTGGACAAAAAGTTTATGTAATACCTGATCCAATAACTGGTGTTGCAATTGATAGCATTACTCAAATCCCAATTGAATTTTATTATAATCCGATTACTTTAGATACAATTTATCAAAATGGATTAACAGTAAATCATATGTTGATTAATCTTGGGGATGGAAAGTATAAATTGGATGACATGAAAATTAAGATTGATGGAGATGAAATCAAAATTAAAACAGATACTTCTAAAATTAAGATTGATGGTACGGATATGAAAATTAAATCTGGCGAAGAAAAAACTAAAATCGATGGTTCTGAAATGAAAATTAAATCTGATAACGGTAAAGTAAAAGTTGAAGATAACGGAACCAAAATAAAGCCCGCTAATTAAATTCCTACTTCGTATACAAAAAGGTAATTCAAAATTAGATTACCTTTTTTATTGGACTAATATTTTTAGAAATAAATTAATAAAAAGATCATACATGATTGATAATAATTTCAACTCTTGTATATCCCAGGTAAAGTCTTAATATAAATATTGTAATAAGACTAAAATTGAAACTTTTCAAAAACTTGTGGCTAAGAATTTGTTATTAAGGTATTATGGAACATTTAAATAAAGATGAATTAGAAAGAAAATCTCCTGAGGGTGTAGAAAAAGATTATACTCACCATCAAGAAAATCCAGCACCTTCTGAAGAAGCTATTGTAGAGAAAAATGAAGAAGGTGGAGGACAAGCCATGAAATGGATAATTCCTATCGCACTAGTTATCCTCTTTATTGTATATTTTATTTATCGAAATTATTAAAGTTCTAAAAAGTCCTCTCTAACAGGGCTGAAAACATCAATTAAAACACTTGGCTCTAAACAAATTATACCATGTATTTCATAAGGAGGCACATAAAACCCATCTCCCTTAGAAATAGTTTCCTTTTTATCGCCAATCATCATCTCAAAAACTCCACTTTCTACATAGGTAACCTTAGTGTGTTGATGGTGATGTAAAGATCCAATAGCGCCTTTATCAAAGATCACCTTTACCATCATTAATTGACCATTGAAATCGTATAGCTGTCTTTTAATTCCATTTCCCAAATCTTCAATCTTAATTTGATCTGAAAATTGAAACAATCTGCTTTCTTTCATTTTATTTTGCTTAGAAAAAAGTTAACGTATCGATTGTGTTACTACTCATCCTAAGATACATCACTATTATAAAACTTTCTATGCACAGGATTTATTCTCCGATATCTAAATTTTTATCAAATATTTCTTTAAAGGAATCTGGCCGTTCAAACGCTGTATTCCGGACTTCGCTACCGCTTCGGTTTTTGGCTGCGAAAAACAGCCAAAGAACTAGCTTTTGCAAAGCCATGCTACGTCCAGCTAACGCAAAACCTTAAAAATGAAATAGATTTAATGATTTCAATAACTGAAATCAACTTTAATAGAAACGAAAATTAGCTTAAACGCTTAATTAAAAGCGCACTTTGTTCTCTTCCTTTTTCTAGTAAAGGTTCAAAGAAGTCCTTTGCGGCTTTAAAATGTGCTTTGTAACCTTCCATATCTTTGTATTTAATAATAGACGCCCATTCTCTCACCGCGGTATGAAATTCCAAATCATCTCCTCTGATACTTTTATCATATAATGCAGTTCGGATAGTTTCTTCTAACAATTCATCATTTTTAAATAAATATTCAACTATCCCTAAACGAAGTTTGAAAGGGGGCGTTTGCCCGATAAGGTTATCATAAGGATTAATCTGAAGTTGATACCAAGCATCAACCATTGCCAATAAACTCAAATGCGAATTTGGTTTTGCCAATGCGCTATTATCACCTATGCTAAATTCTTTCATGATGGCATCATCAAATAAAATTAAGTCATGCTGTCCATGGAAAACAAAATCCCTCGCTTTATAAATTCGCTCACGGAAATTTGCTTCATCTTCCTGAATCATCATCTTAAATAAAGCAGATTCAGATTGACCATAAGTTTCAATCTGTTTGGAGGCATAAGGATTGAGGATAGCTAAACCCGCATAAATGTGAGCCTTGTAACCAAATATCCTAAGCGTAGTTAAAATCTTTACGTTATCAATTCCTGATACATAAGCACCACTTTCCCAAGGATAAGTCCCTGCATTTTTCCAAGCGGTACCCATACTTTCGAAACCCATATGGGTAACAGCTTGTGTATCTGCCATGATTTGGTCATGCTGATGATAATCCTTTAATTCTATAATTTCGGATTCCAAAACTTTCAGCACTTCCATCGCTTTAGCATAACTTTTATCACTGATACGGTGTGGCGCTACAATCAATTTTTGACCTTTTGTTTCGAATCCCGGACCATGGAGTGCATGTGTTAAAATAATCTCAGCATCAGCGGGTAAATATTTTTCAAACGCAGCAACTTCTGGAGTTTTAACCGAAGTCATTCCGGTTACAATTGCACCTGCTTTAGTTGCGTAACCTGTAGCAGATACAACCTCGTTTATCTTTTCCGCTTCTACTGCATAAAATATGAAATCAGAAATATGAGAAACTTCTTTAGCGTCATTTAAAACCTGAATTCCAAAAGGAGAAAGTTCTTCCTCCAAAGCGAGTTTTCTTTCCTGCAAATCACAGCCAACCACACTTAGTCCTGCTTTAGCAAAAGTACAGGCATATAATTTACCCATATCTCCCAAACCAATCATTCCGATTTTCATGAGGCTAAGATAAAAAGGTTGAAGGATAATGGAGCAAAGATTAAAAAGAATTTGGCAGTATCATAAAAAACAAAAAAGCCCTTTCTGAAAATTCAGAAAGGGCTTTTTAAATAATTTTAAAACCTATCAGACTTTGATTTCAACTTCAACACCTGAAGGTAATTCCAACTTCATCAAAGCATCAACTGTTTTTGCCGAAGCACTATAGATGTCTAACAATCTTTTGTAAGAACACAATTGAAATTGCTCTCTTGCTTTTTTGTTCACATGCGGAGAACGTAATACAGTGTAAATTTTCTTCTCTGTTGGAAGAGGAATTGGACCACTAACTACTGCGCCCGTAGGTTTCACAGTCTTTACGATTTTCTCAGCAGATTTATCCACTAAGTTATAATCATAAGATTTTAATTTGATTCTGATTCTTTGGCTCATTTTTTCTATTTTATGATTTATCGTTAGAGCTATTTGTAACGAAAACCGGGTTTATCTTTATTAATTTTAAAAGTAGAAAGCTTAAGGTTTAAGGTCCTTTTAACTCTAAACTTATTAAGCGTTTACTTTTCCTTTAGCTTTTGCAACTACTTCTTCCATCACGGTTTTAGGTGCTGGTTCGTAATGATCAAACTCCATTGTAGAAGTTGCTCTACCAGAAGTGATCGTACGCAACTGAGTTACATAACCAAACATTTCTGAAAGCGGAACTAAGGCTTTAATTACTTGAGCGCCTGCTCTTGTATCCATACCTTGTAACTGACCTCTACGACGGTTTAAATCGCCCATTACATCTCCCATGTTTTCTTCAGGAGTTAATACTTCAATCTTCATGATTGGCTCCATTAACACGGGCTTACATTTTGGTAATGCTTCGCGATACGCGTTACGAGCTGCTAATTCAAAAGATAAAGCATCTGAATCGACAGCATGGAATGAACCATCAATTAAACGAACTTTCATACCTGTTACTGGGTAACCAGCTAAAACACCGTTTGCTAAAGATCCTTCAAATCCTTTTTGAACAGATGGAATAAATTCACGTGGAATAGATCCACCAGAAATTTCATTCACAAACTGAAGACCTGTTTTATCATCGTCATTTGGTGAAATGATAATTTGAATATCAGCAAATTTACCACGACCACCTGCTTGTTTTTTATAAGTTTCTCTGTGTTGAGCCACTTTTGTAAAAGCTTCTTTGTATTCCACTTGAGGTTCTCCTTGGTTTACTTCAACTTTAAATTCACGACGCATTCTGTCAACAAGGATGTCTAAATGCAACTCTCCCATTCCTGAGATAATGGTTTGACCTGAAGCTTCATCCGTTCTAACTGTAAATGTTGGATCTTCTTCAGCTAATTTAGCCAAAGCCATACCCATTTTATCTACGTCAGCTTTTGTTTTAGGCTCAATTGCGATACCAATTACCGGCGCAGGAAATTTCATTGACTCAAGAATGATTGGGTGTTTTTCATCACACAATGTATCTCCAGTTTTAATGTCTTTAAATCCTACTGCTGCTCCAATATCACCTGCTTCGATAAAATCGATTGGGTTTTGCTTGTTAGCATGCATTTGATAGATACGTGAGATTCTTTCTTTGTTTCCCGAACGTGTGTTCAAAACATAAGAACCTGCATCTAAACGTCCTGAATAAGCACGGAAAAAAGCTAAACGCCCTACGAATGGGTCAGTAGCGATTTTAAAAGCTAAAGCAGCGAAAGGCTCTTTAACATCTGGCTTACGCAAAATTTTAGTTTGATCTTCTTCTAACAATTCAGCATCATCAGGATGAATCCCTTGAATACCGTCTTTGTCCATTGGAGAAGGTAAATATTTACAAACTGCGTCCAACATGAATTGAACACCTTTGTTTTTGAAAGAAGAACCTGCAATCATCGGGATGATAGCCATGTCCATAACTGCTGCTCTTAAAGCAACGTTAATCTCTTCCTCAGTAATAGAGTTTTCATCTTCCATGAATTTTTCCAACAGATTCTCATCATAATCAGCAACTGCCTCAATAAGAATAGATCTGTATTGCTTCACATCTTCAAGCATGTCTTCTGGGATAGGCACAATATCATAAGTAGCACCCATACCTTCTTCATCCCATACGATAGCTTGGTTTCTCACCAAATCCACCACACCTTTGAAATCATTTTCTTCACCAATTGGCAAAGTGATCGCAACTGCATTAGATTTTAACATATCTCTAACTTGTTGACATACCATCAAAAAGTCAGATCCTTGTCTATCCATTTTATTAACAAACCCTATACGCGGCACCTTGTACTGATCCGCTAATCTCCAGTTAGTTTCTGATTGTGGCTCAACACCATCAACAGCACTAAATAAGAAAACCAAACCATCAAGAACACGTAAAGAACGGTTTACTTCAACTGTAAAGTCAACGTGTCCCGGTGTGTCAATAATATTAAAGTGATAAGGCAATGATTCAGGCAATAATTTACCTTGCGTAGTAGGGAAATTCCATTCACAAGTTGTAGCAGCAGAAGTAATCGTAATCCCTCTTTCTTGCTCTTGTGCCATCCAGTCCATT
>JACMOI010000167.1 GCA_014378105.1 Pseudopedobacter sp. | reverse complement strand
GATGTATATATCAACTACCTCCGAAAGAAAATAGATAAAGACTTTACAGATAAACTTATACACACTAAACCTGGCCTAGGCTTTATATTCAAGTATGAAAATACGCAATAAGCTAACCCTACTGTTTACAGGTATTGTTGCAGCAATATTCCTGGTTTTTGCCCTTGTTATCTATATCTCTTTTAACAAGAACCGAGAAGAGGAATATTATAAACAACTGAACACTATTGCCATTACCAAGGCAAAACTGCTTTTGGATGCAAAGGTTTCTCCCCAAGTTTTACAGCTCATCTATAGGAATTCCCAAAATGTACTCTACGAGGAAGAAGTGGCTGTTTATGACACCTCATTTCATTTAAAATATCATGATGCAGTGGAAATCGATAAGGTAAAAGAAACTCGCCAAATGATTGATGAAATCGTTCGAAAGCACTATATCAAATTCTATCAGGGCAAAATGCAGGTTGTGGGTATTTTATACAAGCACAAGACCGGTAATTATGTACTAACTGCTGCTGCGAACGATCAACTGGGCTATGCTAAGCTTCAAAACCTGAAATACACTTTGATCATTGCATTTCTTTCAACCATCATACTAATCTATTTGTGTGGTCTTTTTTTGGCAAATAGGGCTCTTCAACCTGTTTCTGACTTGATCGAGGAAGTGGAAGAAATTACCGCTACTAATCTGGATTTAAGAATTAAGGAAGGTAATGGAAGTGATGAAATTGCCGAACTGGCCATTACCTTTAATGCCATGCTCAACAGGCTCGAGAAATCCTTTGATGCACAAAAGGAAGTGGTTTCCAATATATCACATGAACTAAGAACACCCCTAACTGCAATGCTGGCAGAGTTGCAGTTGACGTTGGAAAAAGATCGTAGTAATGAAGCCTATAAAACATCAATTGCCCAAGCAATAGACGATGCCAAAAAAATAGTTCGTTTATCTAACAGCCTTTTAGATTTGGCAAAGGCCAATTATGATCTTACCGAAATCTCATTTAAGGAACTTAGAGTTGATGAACTTATCTTGGATGCCAGAGGCGATTTGCTCCACGCTCAACCAGCCTACAAGATCAATATTATCTTCGAAACCGAAATCGAGGATGACCATTTCATCTCTATTATGGGCAACGAATACCTTTTGAAATTGGCATTCATCAATCTCCTAGAAAACGGCTGTAAATTCTCAAAAGCATTGGAAGTTACAGTTGCTATTAATTATTTCGGTGACAAAACCATCCTACGTTTTCAAGACCAGGGCATCGGAATTGATGAAAAAGATCTTCCCAATGTTTTTAAACCTTTTTACCGAGGAGCCAATCAAGATTTTGCCGATGGAAATGGCATTGGTCTTTCCCTAACAAAAAAGATTCTGGAACTCCATAGCGGAACGATTTCCCTACAATCAAAAACTGGGGAGGGAAGCACTTTCACCGTCGAACTTCCACACATTTAACCTTGACGTTACAATTCTAATAAAATTCTAATGAATTTCTAAGCCTCCTCTAACTGGTGGCTTTTTTTGTGTGCCCTACTTTTGCAGGATCTTAAAAATTAAACGATATGAATACTGATCCTGATAGAAAAAACCAATTTTTAAACCCTCTAAACTAAAACGGACAGCTTTCTTTTAAACCGTGGTATGCTAACATGATTTATCTTATCACCATGCTTAAAAGAAATGCAATATCAGCTGTTGCTGTGTAAAAAATCACACACAAACAAAACATCTTTTTATAAAATAGAAAAATCAACTGGTATTTGAAGAAAAAGTCAACGCTTCTACCTTAAAATATATATCAAATTTTCTACACTCATTGTACAATTACAGCATTAGAATTCACTACAAGTATAAAATCATAAGCACATGAAAATACTGAGCAATATTAACAGAATAGCCAAAGTAACCACAACTGGAGATGGAAGCCTAGATAATCTTTCTACAAATCGGCTACGAAAGGTTGCTGAGGAAGGAAATCAGTTTATTTACACCATACTCGAAAGTAGGGAAAGTGGTCTCTCACGAACAGAAGTAATTAATAGGAAGAAAAAATTTGGCAGCAATGAAATTGCACATGAAAAGGCTGCAGCTTGGTATATACAGCTTTTTCAGGCTTTTTTAAATCCATTTATTGCGGTGCTAATTGTACTTGCTGTAGTTTCATTTATCATAGATGTGATGCTTGCTGCTCCGGGCGAGCATAGTTATAAGACAGTAATTGTGGTTGTGGTGATGGTTTTACTCAGCTCAATATTGCGTTTTTGGCAGGAATATAGTAGCAATAGGGCGGCCGAGTCGCTAAAGAGCATGGTTAAAACTACTGCAACTGTATTGCGCAAGGACAAAGAGAAGGCCGAGATTAATATCCTAGATCTTGTTCCCGGGGATATCGTTTTTTTTAGTGCTGGAGACATGATCCCTGCTGATTGTAGACTAATGCATGGTAAGGATTTATTTGTAAGTCAATCTATGCTTACCGGAGAATCACTTCCACTAGAAAAAAGTGCAGCGCAACTGCCCAATACTAAAGACACTTCTCTCCTAGAATTCGACAATATTTGCTTTATGGGTACAAATGTGGTGAGTGGTACAGGAATGGCTATTGTTGTTAATACTGGAAATGCAACCTATTTTGGCACAATTGGAAAGGCTATTACAGGAAAGCGGGCCGAAACAAGTTTTGATAAGGGTATCAATAAAGTGAGCTGGTTACTAATCAGGTTTATGCTGGTAATGGTGCCACTGGTATTTTTAATTAACGGTTTCACAAAAGGCAATTGGTTTGAAGCGCTACTTTTTGGGATTTCAGTAGCGGTAGGTCTAACTCCAGAAATGTTGCCCATGATCGTAACAGCAAACTTGGCAAAAGGGGCAAAGAGTATGAGCAAGCGCAAGGTGATTGTTAAGCGTTTGAACGCCATCCAGAACATTGGTGCAATGGATATACTTTGCACTGATAAAACAGGAACCCTTACCATGGACAAGATTATATTGGAACGGCACCTAAACGTTTTTGGTGATGCAGATGATGAGGTGATGAAGTGGGCATACTTGAACAGTTTTCATCAAACTGGATTAAAAAATCTATTGGATGTTGCCGTTTTGGAGCATGCAGAAATCCATAGCTGTATTAATGCAGATGAACATTTTAACAAGATCGATGAAATTCCTTTTGATTTTCAAAGAAGAAGGATGAGCGTAATCTTAGAAGAAAAAAATGGTAAACACCTGTTGATCTGTAAAGGTGCTGTTGAAGAAATGCTTGAACATTGTTCTCATGCTTTTGATCCAGGCGAAGATAAACAACTGCACATAGAAAATGATAAAATTGTGCCGATGGATGATGCCATGCGTAAGATTGTGCTAAACACATCCAGAAAACTGAACGAAGAAGGCCTTCGCGTGTTATTGGTAGCCATCAAGGAAGACGATAAGCGACCGCTCACTTATTCTGTTGCTGATGAAACCAAAATGGTGCTTACCGGCTTTATAGGGTTTCTGGATCCGGCTAAGCCCTCTGCCAAACCAGCAATTGAGGGCCTACAAAAGCTTGGTGTAAGCATTAAGGTACTTACGGGCGATAATGAAATCGTAACCAAAAAAATATGCCGTGATGTAGGTATTCCGGTAAACCACATCCTACTGGGCAGGGAAATTGAATTATTGAGCGATGAACAGCTTACTGAAAGGCTAGATGATACCAACATTATGGCAAAGCTGAGCCCGATGCAAAAGGGCCGAATCATTAAACTTCTGCATGCCAAGGGACATACTGTGGGTTTTATGGGCGATGGCATTAATGATGCTGCCGCACTTCGGGATGCAGATGTTGGTATTTCCGTTGATACTGCAGTAGATATCGCCAAAGAAAGTGCAGATATTATCTTATTGGAAAAAGACCTCATGGTTTTGCGTAAGGGGGTTATCTATGGTCGCAGAACGTTTGGGAATATCATCAAATATATAAAAATGACGGCCAGTAGTAACTTCGGAAACATGTTCAGTATGTTAGGAGCAAGTGCCTTTTTACCGTTTTTACCGATGTTACCTATTCAGCTACTGGTACAGAATCTGTTGTATGATATTTCCCAAACATCCATTCCGTGGGACAGCATGGATGAAGATTTTATTGATAAGCCTCAGAAATGGGATGCAGGTGGCATCAGCAGGTTCATGCTGTTCATCGGCCCTATCAGTTCCATATTTGATTATGCAACATTTGCAGTAATGTGGTTTGTATTTAAGGCTAATATGCCAGCGCAACAGAGCCTGTTCCAAAGCGGTTGGTTTATAGAAGGGCTACTTTCGCAAACCTTGATCGTACACATGATCAGAACAAAAAAAATACCGTTTATCCAAAGCTGGGCAACGGCACCGGTTATTGCACTTACTTCATTGATTATGCTAATTGGTATTTATATTCCCTTTTCTCCAATTGCTGGTGCATTAAAACTAGCGCCTTTACCATTAAGTTACTTTCCATGGTTGATCGGTATTTTGGGAGGTTACTGTGTGCTTACGCAGTTTGTTAAAACATGGTTCATCAATAAATTTAAGCAATGGCTGTAACCAAATCAAATAAACGTTGGATATTGGCTATTATCCTACTAAGCCTAACCG
>JACMOI010000166.1 GCA_014378105.1 Pseudopedobacter sp. | reverse complement strand
GCGGTTGCAAACGGAGAAGATGTGGCTATTATTGATACAGCAGGTCGACTTCATAACAAAATAGGTTTGATGAATGAACTTTCTAAAATCAAAAATGTAATGAATAAAGTGGTTCCCGGTGCTCCACACGAAATTCTATTGGTTTTAGATGCTTCTACTGGTCAAAATGCCATAGAACAATGCAAGCAATTTACACAAGCAACAGACGTAAATGCTTTAGCTTTAACTAAACTAGATGGAACTGCTAAGGGAGGTGTCGTAATTGGAATATCTGATCAGTTTAAAATACCTGTAAAATATATAGGTGTAGGAGAAAAAATGACCGATTTACAATTGTTCAATAAGAAAGAATTTGTGGATGGTCTTTTCAAACAAGATTAATGAGAGTAAAAGATAAGCAACAAAAAGAAGTTTTAAAACCTCGTGTGAATGTAATTACATTAGGTTGTTCAAAGAACACGTACGATTCTGAAGTATTAATGGGTCAGTTGAAAGGGAATCAAATTAATGTGGTTCACGAAGCAAACGACGTAAGAGAAAACGACATAGTAGTAATTAATACCTGTGGATTTATTGATAATGCGAAACAAGAATCTATTGACATGATTCTACAATACAGCGATTTAAAAACCGAAGGAAAAGTAGGAAAAGTAGTGGTTACAGGCTGTCTTTCAGAAAGATATAAACCAGAACTAGAAGCCGAAATTAAAAATGTAGATTCTTGGTTTGGCACTAATGATTTACAAAATCTATTAAACGCTATTGGAGCTGATTACAAACATGAATTAATCGGCGAACGCCTACTCACAACGCCTTCGCATTTTGCTTATTTCAAAATTGCCGAAGGCTGTAACCGTCCTTGCTCTTTCTGTGCTATTCCTTTAATGCGTGGGAAACATGTTTCGCGACCGATGGAAGATTTGGTAAAAGAAGCCAAAAATCTAGCTAAAAATGGCACCAAAGAGCTCATTCTTATTGCCCAAGATTTAACTTATTATGGGTTAGATATCTATAATAAAAGAAATCTTTCTGAGCTAATGCGTCACCTTTCTGACGTGGATGGCATTGAGTGGATTAGATTGCAATATGCTTATCCATCGGGTTTCCCAATGGATATTTTAGAAGTGATGAACGAACGTTCTAACATTTGCAATTATCTGGATATGCCTTTACAACATATTTCTGATGATATGTTAAAATCAATGCGACGCGGAACTACCAAACAAAAAACCATTGATTTAGTCAATCAAATCAGAGATAAAGTGCCAAATATCGCTATGCGAACCACTTTGATTTGTGGTTATCCTGGCGAAACAGAAAAAGATTTTGAAGAAATGAAAAGCTGGGTAGAGGAAACTCGCTTTGATCGTTTAGGCTGTTTCACTTATTCCCATGAAGAAAAAACGCATGCTCATGATTTAATCGATGATGTTCCCCAAGAAGTGAAAGAGCAGCGTGTAGAAGAGGTCATGGAAATTCAGCAGGGCATTTCATTCGATTTAAATCAACAAAAAGTGGGTCATACTTACAAAGTTTTAATCGATAAGAAAGAAGGCGATTACTTCGTTGGAAGGACTGAGTTTGATTCGCCAGAAGTAGATAATGAGGTATTGATTGATGCGAAAGATAATTATGCCACTCCTGGAACTTTTGTAACTGCTAAAATTGATAGAGCCGAAGATTTCGATCTTTATGGGACTATTGTCAAATAATTGTTATCAAAAACCAGTCTACTGATTTTTGGTTATTTTCGTAACAAATGGAAGCCAAATATATTGATTACGACGAAACGAGATGTTTTTCTTCAACAGTAACCCGATTAGTTGCCAAGGAAGATAGTCTTAAACCATTTATTAATCAGTTCCCTGATTTAAAAGCTTTCAAAAATATCATCTCCCAAAGAAAATTTGATGGGAATAGGGATTCGTTGGTTGAGTCTCTTATTCATCAATACGAAAATATTAGCACTCAATCCACACTGCTAAAATCAAATATTAAAGCTTTAGGTGAGTCAAACACCTTTACCATTACAACAGGTCATCAGCTCAATATCTTCACTGGCCCACTTTATTTTATTTTCAAGATTGTAACTGCAATCAACCTAGCAAGGGAATTAAAGTCTGCTTATCCAGATAAAAATTTCGTCCCCGTTTATTGGATGGCAACGGAAGATCATGATTTTGAAGAAATCAACCATACTTACATTGGCGGAAAAAAAATCAGTTGGAAATTAAATGCTACTGGTGCTACAGGAAGATTAAACACGAAATCTATCATTCAGGCTTTAAATGAGTACAAAGGTATTTTAGGGATTTCGAAAAACGCAGAAAAACTTTCAGAAATGATTGCTAAAGCTTATGCTGATGAAAAAAATTTAGCCGATGCCACGCGTTATTTAGCAAATGAATTGTTCGGAGAATTTGGTTTGGTGATTGTAGATGCTGATGACAAATCCTTAAAATCTCAGTTCTCACCCATTGTTGAACGAGATATCATCGAACAGAATAGCTTTAAAAATATTGAAGAGAGCAGTAAAAAATTAGCTACCATTAATATTCATGCTCAGGTAAATCCACGCGAAATTAACTTCTTCTATTTAACCAATGATTTACGCGAACGTATCGTTTTTGAAGACGGTAAATATCAAGTTTTAAATACAGAAATCTCATTTTCAGAAGAGGAGCTGAAACAGGAAATCAAAGAAAATCCAGAAATTTTTAGTCCAAATGTAGTGATGCGCCCACTTTATCAGGAAGTGATATTACCTAATTTAGCTTATATCGGTGGTGGTGGTGAATTGGCTTATTGGCTTCAATTAAAGGCTAACTTCGATTTTTATCAAGTTGATTTCCCTTTATTAGTTTTAAGAAATTCGGCCATGGTTGCTGATGAAAAAACCGTGGATAAACTGCAAAAACTAAATCTGACTTTCGCTGATGCTTTTGTAAAAACTGAAGCTTTAAAAAAGAAATACGTTCTTCAGCACACACAGCATGAACTTAATTTAAGTGAAGAATGGGCTAACTTAAAATCCGTTTTTGATGATCTTAAATTAAGGGTTCAGCAAATTGATCCCACTTTGGCACCAAGTACAGAAGCAGTAGCAGTTCGACTCAAAAAAGCTTTGGATAGTTTAGAAAAGAAACTCATGCGAGCTGAAAAACGAAACTTTTCTGAAGCTTTAAATACGATAGAAAAAATCAAGAATCAACTTTTCCCAGGCGGAGGTTTGCAAGAACGAAAAGAAAACTTCGGATTATTCTACGTGAAATATGGTGATGATTTCATTCCTGAACTCCTCAAACATTTTAAACCACTAGATTTTAAGTTTACAATTTTACATTAAGTTGCAAATCTCAGAAATCATTTTGAAAATGAAACTATCAAACAATAAAATTCTAATTACTGGAGGCGCAAGCGGTATTGGTTTTGGCTTAGCTGAAAGATTTATTACAGAAAATAATCAAGTCATTATTTGTGGAAGAAGAGCAGATGCTTTGAAAGAAGCAAAATTGAAACTTCCTTCTGTTATTACTAAAGTTTGTGATCTTTCCATAGCTTCAGAAAGAATAATTCTTTTCAATTGGATCAAAGAATTTCATCCCGATCTCAATATACTAGTAAACAATGCTGGTATTCAAAATTGGATGAATGTTAGCGATGCTGATTTTTATCAAAAGGCAGATCAGGAAATTACAACAAATATTTTGGCGCCTATTCATTTGACAAATTTATTCATCGAATTAAAATCGTTGAATACCATCATCAATGTTACTTCAGGATTGTCTTTTGTACCATTGAGCAAAGTTCCAGTTTACTCTGCTACGAAAGCATTCTTTCATTCATTCACCCTTTCATTGAGACATTTGCTGCAATCCAAAAATATCGAAGTAATAGAAATGATTCCTCCTGCATTAAATACAGATCTTGGCGGAAAAGGAATTCATGACGAACATCCTGATGTGAGTCTTTTTGTGAAAGCCATTTTTCAGCAAATGAGAGAAGGTAAAAATGAATTGACTTTTGGCTTTAGCGAAATGTTGGCAAATGCCACTCCTGAAGCGGTAAAGGCTACTTTTAAAAATATGAATCAATAAAAAATGGATTTCTACACCTTTACAGAAGACATCTTAAGAAAATTTACTTACTCTGTTTTTACAAAAATGGGCTGTTCTGATGAACATGCTACTTTAGCTGCCGATGTTCTAATCAAAGCAGATTTACGTGGAATTGACTCTCATGGTGTTGCCCGCTTAACTGGCTATGTACGTCTTTGGGAGAAGGGAAGAATTAATCCAAAACCTAATATTAAAATCGTTCACGAAACCGCTACCACTGCAACTGTTGATGGTGATGCAGGTTTAGGTTTGGTTGTAGCGCCATTTGCAATGGATTTAGCCATTAAAAAAGCTGAAGATTTTGGATCGGGATGGGTAGCCGTTAAAAATTCTAATCATTTTGGGATAGCAGGTTATCATAGCTTGAAAGCCGTAGAAAATGACATGATTGGTTATGCCTTAACAAATGCTAGCCCTCTAGTTGCTCCCACTTTTTCCTCAGAAAGAATGTTGGGTACTAACCCCATTTGTTATGCATTTCCGGCTGGAAAATTTCCCCCGGTAGTAGTAGATATGGCGACTTCAACAGCTGCGAATGGGAAATTAGAAATTGCTCAACGACAAGGGAAAAATGTACCAAAAGGTTGGATTCAAGATAAAGATGGAAATGCTGCTTTAAACCCAGTTGATTTAAAAAATGGAGGCTCACTCCTACCTCTAGGGTCTGATAAAGAACATGGCAGTCATAAAGGATTTGGCTTGAGTGCTACTGTCGATATTCTTTCAGCTGTTTTATCCGGCGCAAGTTACGGACCATGGGCACCACCTTTTGTAGCTTTTATGGACCCACTTCCAAACCAACCCGGCGAAGGTTTAGGCCATTTTTTGGGAGCGCTGCGAGTGGATGGTTTTAGACCGATTGAAGATTTTAAAGCCAATATGGATAATTGGATCCAACGTTTTAAAGACGCTAAGCCAATTGATGAACGCCAAAAAGTGATTATCCCAGGTGAACCCGAATTAGCTGCTGAAAAAGAAAGAAAAATTAATGGAATTCCATTAATTAATGCTGTGGTAAATGATTTGAATGAGGTAGCTGAGAAATTAGGGTTGAACAAACTTTAAATTCACCTCATGTCTAACCGAAATATCATCTCCCTCCCCCTTTGGGAGAGGGATTAGGGGTGAGTGGACGAAATGTGGTTTGATACAAAATTGTGTTTTCACCTCATCCCTAACCCTTCTCCTCGAGGAGAAGGGCACCGACGTTTCATTGATTCTTACTATTCAATTCCTTCATTACTTTTTCTAAATCAGCCAAAATATTTTCAGGCCATTTGTAAACTGTGTCATTATCATACCTTACGATGTAGTTTTCTAAAGATTTTAAATACTCATCCCTTATAAAATCGTAATTAGATTGCCCTAACTCATTATGAATTTTTCCATCAATTTCCACAATTAATTTTAGTTGATGACAATAAAAATCAACGATGT
>JACMOI010000165.1 GCA_014378105.1 Pseudopedobacter sp. | reverse complement strand
CTTTTAGAACCTTTGATTAAAGTACCTGCTTCAATGGTTAAAGTAGCACCATTTGTCACATAAATAATTTTGTTTAATAAATAAATTTTACTTGCCGACCAAGTTGTATTTGCCGTAATGTCAGCAGTAACTTCAACTGTATTTGAAACGCCTGGGTCAGGAGTAGGATTAGGAGTTGTTGAAGTCTTGCTACAGCTCGCTATCAAAATTGATAAGGCTGCGAAAAGAATAAGTGCTTGTTTTTTCATGTTTTAATTGTTTTCAATTGTTTTACAAATATCACAGAGAAGTATTAAGAGATTGTTAATTACAGTTTACAATAATGTTATGATTACGTTATTTTAATGTAATTCTATTTAAAGTTGTAAGTAAATGATAATGAATAATTAGCTCCTGTTCTGTATTTCTTAAAAATTCCAGTAGAGTTACTTAAATTATGTTCGCCACTTGAAATTGGCACCACGTAAAAGTTATTATATTCATTGAGTATATTTCCAGCATTTAATTTAAATTCTCCTTTGCTTTTAAAAGCTTTAATGCCAAATTGTGCATCTAAAGAGCCTCTTTCGTTTTCATAAATATCACCTATCTTACCCCCTCCAACGCTATAAAGTCTAGCACCAATTCTATTGTATAAGATATTTAAACTAATCTTATCATTAAATAGACTTTCTTGAAAACCAGCATTAATGATATAAGGAGATTGACCAGTTAATGGTCTAGTTCTTGTAAAGTTTCCGGCTAAATTCTTTTCTTTAACATCTGATTTACTGTAAGATAAATTAACATATACAGTAGTATTTTTAAATAATTCCTTATCGTTAATAAACGCTAATGTTCTTCTAGCTTCCAGCTCTACTCCGTAAACATTTGCCTGATTAGAATTGAAATAGGTTTTAACCGGAGTGGAGTTTGCGTCATAAACTGATGACTCTATTGCATTTGTAAAGTTTTTATAAAAAACTGATACTGAAAAAATTTGACCCGCTGAAGGATATAACTCGTAACGTAAATCAGCGTTATTTATAAATGCTCTTTTTAAACCTGCAAATCCTTGAACGTTCAGGACTTCTTCATAATCATAATAGGAGAAAGGTGCTAGTTCTCTAAATTCTGGTCTAGCTAATGTTCGGTAGTAGGATAATCTTAAGTTCGCTTTTGGAGTTAAAGCATAAGTCAAATTTGCTGATGGTAGGATATCCAAATCATTTAAACTTGCAACCTTAGCATTAGATACTGATGTTGTTAACCCTAAATCAAATTTCTCTAACCTAATACCGTAGACTGCTCTAAATTTGTCTGTAAACTTACTGTCAAGCATTCCAAATACAGAATTTGTAGTGCTATTAGCTTTGTAACGATCATTACCGTTTGGAATTTCATCCAAAGAATATGCCCCATTATTTATTAAATCACTTCCGAATAAAGTTTGAAGTGATCTTGTTCTCACTGAATTGGCATTTGGATAATTGTTATCTAAATTTAAACCTATAAACCTGACATTAAAATCTCTAGTTCTATAATTAGAGCTGATCCCAACTTTCAACTTACTATCTAAGAAATTAACAGGTTTTTCATAGTTTATGCCAGCCCAAATAATATTTTCGGAAAGGGAAGAAAATAACCTAGAGTTATCTAAACCTGTATTGGTATTACTTGCTAAAAAAGGATCTCCAGGATTATTTTGCTTGTAGTTAACTTTTCTTTGATCAGGTTGATCATTTAAGATGTTACTAAAACTCAAATTCCATTTAATTTTAGCTTTTTTCTCGCCAATACTGTGGTCACCTTCTATTGTTGATTTTAAGATTGATTTTTGTAAAAGATCAAATGCATAAAATCGATTATCTGAACTAGAAGATTGCGAATTACTACCAACCCTTGTTGTAAATCTATCATCTAGAATCCTATTATAAAGATTTTTGAAAGTTATCTTACTTTTTTTATAGGTATATGCAAAGTTTGCAAGCAAACCTAAATTAGAACTGAATAAATATTGTTGATCCAAATAATTATAAGCGAAAAATTGTCTTTCAATATCTGGAGTAACATTTTCAGATGTTCTGTAAGATAAAGATAGAGTAGTGCCAAATCTATTTTTTTCCTTGCCTATCTCTGTCACCTTACCTAAGTTAACTTGATAGTTTTGACTAGGTAATGCTAATCTGTTAAAGACATTATATTTATTATTTAATGAATTTATAGCAGCTATATTTTGATTAGAACTAATTTTTTTTCCAATAATATCTTCAGAGCTTGGGAAGCTACTTGGTAATTTTCTACTGCTATTACCAAAGGTTAAAAAATCCGCAAATTTTCTATCTCCCGAATAAAAATCTTTAAAAGTACTGTAACTATTATAACCATATCCTAAACCAATGGAGAGAAAATCTTGATCAGGAACATCTTTTGTGGATACCTGAACAATACCACCTGCAAAATCAGCAGGTAAATCTGGAGTCGCAGTTTTACTAATAATTACATTATCAATTAGATTGGATGGGACAATATCAAATGAAAAAGCCTTTCTGTTTGGCTCGGTACTAGGTAAAGGAGAACCATCAATTAGCGCACTATTATATCTATCACTTAAACCTCTAACTATTACAAATTTGTTATCCTGAATCGTTGTTCCGCTAACTCTCTTCAAAACTTCGCCAGTATTTTTATCTGGAGATCTTTTGATTACTTCAGCAGATATACCATCAGAAATTACTGCTGAATTTTTTTGCTGTGCATACAATGCTGAGATATTTGCCTGCCGAAAAGTTGCAGTTACCACTACTTCCGATAGTTGTTGAGTCTTTGAAGGTTCTAAAAGGACATTAAGATTGGTAACTTTTCCTTCCGCAACAACTATATCTGTAATTTCTTTAGTTTGATATCCTAAGTAACGAAAAATAACTTTATAAGTTCCAGCTTTTAAATTACTGATGACATATTTTCCATCAATATCTGTACTTGCTCCAATTGTACTTCCACTTATCCCTACTGTACAACCTATTAGTGTTTCACTATTTCCTTTATCTGAAACAATACCTGCAATTTTACCTGTTTGGGCTAGAACTGTGGTGGTAAATAAAATTAGAATCAAACTGATTCTAATTAATGATGAAATAAAATTTTTAATCACTCTTGCTTTCTTTTAGTTGCCGCAAAAGTATTAGCCTAATGTTACGTGGTTGTTATTTAAAAATTATCTAAACATCATTTCAATGTTAAGCAAAGGTTAAATATTAGTTTTAATACCTGACGTTCAGTTTTTTAAGTATAAAATGTAGTAACCAAACAGGTCCTATCAATAAAAATTTTAAATCATCTAAAAAAGAAGGTTTTTTACCTTCTATTTGATGACCAATAAACTGACCTATCCACGCCAAAACAAAAATAGCTAAGCTGACTTGCCATAAGGCTGGTCCACCTGATTTTTCTAAATGTTCTAGTTGAACCACAAAGAAATAACAAATTCCAAAAAAGAACAACATCAAATAAGACAGAATGGGTGAAAGCTTTAAGTAATAATAAATGGTGCCTGCCAATAATAAGGAGAACCAATTGATGTACATATTGTATTTCCCTAAAAACCCAATATGAGGAAACGGAATTGCTGATACTAAACCAACAATGCTAAACACAATTAAGGGTACACATATCCAGTGAATGATTTTATTTGTTGGATTTTGATGTGATGCCGCATATTTAAGAAATAAAATATCTACTTCTCTAATTTCTTCTAGTTTTTGCTTTGCCATAATTTTCAAGTTTAAAGCTTTTCAAATTTATTAAAATTAAAAAAGCGTCCCGAAAGTTTTCGAGACGCTTTTGTTTTGCGTTAGGGATTGAAGCGACATCCTTTTTTATTATTCTGTACAGAGTGAAAGAATAAGACAAAAAAGATATAGCGTAAAGCCCGCCCGAACGCTCTAATATTACTTCGCGTAAGCTACGGATCTTGTCTCTCTAATCACTGTCACCTTAATTTGGCCTGGATAAGTCATTTCAGTTTGAATACGATTAGAAATATCTGCTGCTAAAATTTCTGATTGTGCATCAGAAATTTTCTCGCTTTCTACAACCACTCTTAATTCTCTACCTGCTTGTATCGCGAAAGTTTTCTCAACACCAGGATAAGATAAAGCTAAGCTCTCTAACTCTTTTAATCTTCTGATATAACTTTCCACCACTTCTCGTCTGGCACCTGGGCGAGCACCAGAAATCGCATCACAAGCCTGAATAATTGGTGAAATCATGGAAGTCATTTCTATTTCATCGTGGTGTGCTCCAATAGCATTACAAATTTCAGGATGTTCCTTATACTTTTCAGCTAGTTGCATTCCTAAAATTGCGTGAGGTAATTCTGGATTATCATCAGGTACTTTCCCAATATCATGTAATAATCCTGCTCTCTTCGCCATTTTCGCGTTAAGACCTAATTCAGATGCCATAGTTGCACAGAAGTTAGCTACTTCGCGAGAGTGTTGCAATAGATTTTGTCCGTAAGAAGATCGGTAACGCATACGTCCCACCATTCTAATCAACTCGGGATGTAAACCATGAATTCCTAAATCAATCACGGTACGCTCGCCAATCTCTACAATTTCTTCTTCTATTTGCTTTTGCGTTTTTGCAA
Organism: Pseudopedobacter sp.; assembly: GCA_014378105.1. GTDB lineage: Bacteria > Bacteroidota > Bacteroidia > Sphingobacteriales > Sphingobacteriaceae > Pseudopedobacter. Next base: position 7,721 of record JACMOI010000165.1, on the reverse strand, counting down.
CCACCTCCTCAATTCTGGCAGGATGAATACGACCATCGGTTACTAAACGGTGTAAAGCCAAACGGGCAATTTCACGACGAACGGGATCAAATCCTGACAAGATAATAGCTTCTGGTGTATCATCCACAATAATCTCAATTCCGGTAGCGGCTTCTAAAGCTCTAATGTTTCGACCTTCTCGACCAATAATTCTACCTTTAATCTCATCATTCTCGATATTGAAAATTGAAACGGTATTCTCGATAGCAGATTCTGTAGCCGTACGTTGAATAGTTTGGATAACTACTTTTTTAGCTTCTTTAGCTGCAGTTAAACGGGCGTCATCAACAATATCTTTAATAGACGCCATTGCATTTGTACGAGCTTCTTCTCTCAAATTTGTCACCAATTGATTTTTAGCTTCTTCAGCAGATAATCCAGCTATAGATTCTAATTGTACAATGTGTTGGTTTTTTAAAGCATCGACTTCTTCTTGTTTTTTCAGTACAATTTCAGTTTGTCTTTCAAAATTAGCTTTTGCCTTTTCAAGCTCTTGATCCTTTTTATTCTGATTTTCTAACTTTTGATTTAATGATTGCTCTTTTTGTTTGAAAGTATTTTCTTTTTGGGCAATGGCATTATTTTTCTGATTAATCTCTTGCTCGTGATCCGCCTTCATTTGAAGGAATTTCTCTTTCGCTTCCAATAATTTGTCTTTCTTGAGAATCTCAGCATTATTTTCTGCTTCCCTTAAAATTTTCTTGGCTTTGTTTTGTGCTGCAACTTCTTGCTTTTTAATCAGTTGGCGTAGTAAGTATCTACCTGTAATTATACCTAATCCAAATACTACTACCGCAATGATTAGATAAATGATTATTTCCATAAAACGTAATTAAATAAAATAAAAAACCGCATTAAATTTTAGACTTCATATATTGTAAACTTGTCGAACATGTTTAGGGTTTAAGCCATAAACAGATGACTTAAAGCCAAATGAATAATGCTTTTGTAACCCTTCTGAATATCGAAGTGTTAAGTTTTTTAATAGTGAAACCTAAAATCTAAAGCGGTTAAATTTTAATACGCTTAAGTATAAGAACAATTATTTTGTTGCAAAGAAATCGTTTAACAAACTATCCAATTGGTAAACCTTCTCTGCTACGTCTGTATCTTCATTACTTGCTTTTTTCTCTGCCTGTATAGCAGCAGATGCGTAATGTAGTACACACATAGAGAGTAGATCCTGCTTGTCTTTAACCGCATATTTGTCTTGCAACTCCTTTATGCGATCATTGATCAATTTGGCAGCTCTTCTCACAATTTCCTCTTCTTCTATGTTAATCTTTAAAGGATAAACACGGTCTGCAATATTTATTTTTATCGAGATTTCTCCCATCTAATCTTAGGTTCACTAGGTACTATTTACTTAACAGTACAATACACTTATCTATTTCGCGTACAAATTCGTTAATTTTTTGCTTGATGTCAAGTGTTTTTTCACTTGTTCCTTCTAAACTTTTCGCCATCTTTAAAACTCTTAACTTTTCTTCCAGCTCTTTTCGCTTATTTTCACTGGTTTCTAAAGCTACTTTTAACGACTGATTTTCTAAATTTAGTAGGTCATTATGCTCCTGTAAGGCTTTTGATAAATCAACCAGCTTTTGGGTACGGTCCAGTACGTGATCTAACTTTTTAGCAATTACAGACATTTTTATTTTTTAAATATTTTTATTTTTTTGGTTTTCGCCGATAATTATCTAATCTCAGCCCCTACTTCTTTCCCGAAGTTAGCGATTAATTTTTTCATGATGCCATCAATTTGCTGTTCGGTTAAAGTTTTTTCTTCATCCTGCAAAATAAAACTTAAAGCATAAGATTTTTTGTTCTCGGGAAGTTTATCTCCTTTATACACATCAAAAACATTAACTTCTTTTAATAAATATTTTTCAGTTTTAATAGCGATTTTTCTTAAATCTTCAAACCTTACGTTTTGATCAATTAGCATGGATAAATCTCTTCTTACTGATGGGAATTTTGAAACTTCCTTATAGCTGATGGTGTTGTTTTTAACCAACATTAAAATCATATCCCAATTAAAATCGGCATAAAAAACTGTTTTGTTTACATCAGCAGCTTTTAAAGATGGATTGGCAACCGCACCAAATTCCACTAAAACCTTCGCTCCTCTTCTGTATTGCACACCGTAGGCAAATTCAGGATTTCCTACTTCATCTGATTGAAGGTTTTGAATATTTAATCTTTTAAGAATGGCATCTACAACTGCTTTTAGGTTATAAAAGCTAATGCTCCTCCCCCCTTGGTTCCACTGTTCTGCATCAACTTTACCACTTAGAAAAACTGAAAGATGATTTCTCTCTTCGTACTTCCCATTGTTTAGATGATACGTTTTACCAAACTCATAAAACTTCACATCGTTATATCTTCTATTTTGGTTATAGGCGACTGCTTCCAAACCAGAGTAAAGCATCGATTGACGCATTACATCCAAATCAGAACTTAGCGGGTTTAAAATCTTAACTGCTTCCTCAAGCACCGAAGAATAAGAGGATTTTGTTAATGAATTAGATAAGATTTCAAAATATCCATTTCCGGTTAATAGATCTGCTATGGTATGCTGTAGCGCTTCCTTATCTGGTTTCGGAGAAACATTTAAGGAAGCATTTACTTTTTGTGGAATCTCAATGTTATCGTAGCCATAAATTCTTAAAACTTCCTCAATCACATCCACAGGGCGGTTAACATCCACCTTGTAAGTTGGAACTTTAAGTGATAATTGCTCTTCTGATTCTTTTACTATTTCAATTCCTAAAGCTTTTATGATTACCGTAATTTCTTTTTTCGGGATGGCTTTACCAATTAGTTTTTGAACATGATCAAATGTCAATTCTACCTCAAAAGCTGAAACTGGATTAGGATAATGATCAAAAATCTCTGAGGTAACTTCCCCACCTGCCACTTCTTGAATTAACAATGCAGCTCTTTTTAAAGCATAAACGGTTAGCTCAGGATCTGTTCCTCGTTCGAAACGGAAAGAAGCATCGGTTTTTAAACCAAATCTTTTAGAAGTTTTTCTTACCGAAACGGAGTTGAAATAAGCACTCTCTAAAAATATGTTTTTGGTTGATGCCTTCACACCTGATTTAACCCCGCCGAAAACCCCTGCAATACACATGGCTTCTTTGGTGTTACAGATCATTAAATCATCTGCGGTTAAAGTTCTTTCCACTTCATCTAAAGTTTTAAACTTGGTTCCTTCGGCACATTTCTTCACGATCACTTTTCCGCCTGTAATTTCATCAGCATCAAAAGCATGTAACGGCTGACCCAAATCATGCAATACATAATTGGTCACGTCTACAATATTATTGATCGGACGTAGGCCGATGACAGCTAATTTTTCTTTTAACCATTGTGGAGAATCCTGAACAGTAATTCCAGAAATGGTGACACCAGAATATCTTGGAGCAGCATCTTCATCAACAACTTCAACGGCTATGGCATTAGAAGTGTTGGCGACTTTAAAAGTTTCAACAGAGGATTTCTTAATTTCCGTTTTTAGAAAAGCAGCTAAATCTCTGGCTACACCTAAGTGTGAAGCGGCATCAGCTCTATTTGGCGTTAAGCCAATTTCGAATAGATAATCATCTGGCAAGTTGAAATAATCTTTGGCTAAAGTGCCAATTACAGCGTCTTCGGGTAAAATCATTATCCCTTCATGCCCTTCTCCTAAACCTATCTCATCTTCGGCACAAATCATCCCTTCAGAAACTTCACCTCTAATTTTTGATTTATTAATTTTGAAAGGCTCTCCATGAGTTGGGTGAACGTCGCAACCCACAGTTGCTACCACCACTTTCTGTCCTGCAGCTACGTTTGGCGCACCACAAACAATTTCCAATAAATCAGGACCACCAACATCAACTTTGGTTACTTTCAATCGATCAGCATTTGGATGTGGGCCACAATCTTTCACAAAGCCAATCACCAAGCCTTCTAAACCGCCGGGAATAGCCTGAACTTTATCCAAACTCTCTACTTCTAAACCAATAGCTGTAAGTATACTTGAAACTTCATTAGGAGTTTTATCTGTATCAATAAATTGCTTTAACCAATTGTAAGAAATCTTCATTATGATCTATTTGATTTTAAAGACAATGAAATTTTATAAGTTTCATCCTTTATATTTCTGATCGGCAAAAATAGGAAATTAAGACTAACATTAAAGTAAACCTTCATCTGCAAAACTGAAATATGACCTTTCCGTAAAAATCACATGATCTAATACCTGTAAGTCTAATAATTTACCAGCTTCTTGCAATTTTTTAGTGAGTTGCATATCCGCCTGACTAGGTTTTAAATTCCCAGATGGATGATTGTGTGCTAAAATAATATTTGCAGCATTTCCTTCTAATGCGGTTTTAAAGATAATTTTCGGATCTGCGATAGTTCCTGCTTGTCCACCTTTTGAGATTAATACTTTATGTAAGACTTTATTAGCTCTGCTTAATAAGATGATCCAAAACTCTTCGTGTAATAAATCGGCAAAGTTTGGTGCTAATAAATTATATATATCTTTTGATGATGAAATTTTATTTAAATCAACTAGTTCTACTTCCTTTCTTCTTCTACCTAATTCTAAAGCAGCAATAATGGAAATGGCTTTAGCTTCGCCGATGCCTTTAAATTTAGATAGGTCTTGAACTGATAGTTTGGCTAAGGCATTTAAATCGTTCTGACAAGTGTGTAAAATCCTTTTACTCAGATCAACTGCGGACTCTGTGGTAGAACCTGATCCAATTAATATCGCTATTAGTTCTGCATCAGATAAAACTCTTCGACCTTGCGCTAATAATTTCTCTCTTGGCCGATCTTCTTCTGCCCAAGCCTTAATGGTTATTTTATTTTCGTAAGGAGTATTCATAAACTAAAAATAAGGAAAAATTTTGAAGCTAAAAGCTTAACAAAGAAAGCTTATAACTTAATATTTGCACAAATGAAGATAGAAAGGTAGCGTTAACGATAGAAGTGGATACAGGCCTTAAGCTTAATGCCTGTAGGCGTATGAACGAATAGCCTGTCCCGATAGCTATCGGGAAAACGCCAAAGTATTAAACAAAAAAAAGCAGAACTCTTTACAGAATTCTGCCTTTAAAAATATTTTCAATCTTTATAAAGAGTTAACGAACTTAGTCAGTTTTGACTTGTTGTTAGCTGCCTTATTTTTGTGGATGACGTTCTTTTTAGCTAAACGATCTAACATTGAAGTTACTTTTGGTAATAAAGCAACAGCTTCATCTTTGGAAGCAGCACCACGCAACCTTTTAATAAAAGTTCTGGTAGTTTTTGCTTGGTACCTATTACGTAAGCGTTTTGCAGCGTTAGCTCTAATTCTTTTTAATGCTGATTTATGATTTGCCATTGTTAGCTCTTTATTCCTTTATTAAATATTCCCCTAATCAGGGTCGCAAATATAGGCTGAATAAATTAAATTACAAATTCAAATTTAAAAAAAATTTAATATCGGTTTTAACTGATTATGAACAGCATATTGTAATTTAGGATATTGAAATCTAAAAAGGTCATACTGCTCTTACTGTTACCCACTATTTTAATTATGGGGTCGTGGGGTTTTTTTGCCCATCAAAGGATTAATAGATTAGCTGTTTTTACGCTCCCAAGAGATTTAATTGGCTTTTATAAAAGCAATATCAATTATATTACTGAACACGCTGTTGACCCAGACAAACGTAGATATGCTGATTCGTTAGAAGCTCCAAGGCATTATTTGGATGCCGATCATTATGGGAAAGAGCCTTTTAAAATCATCCCAAGAAAATGGGATGATGCGGTAAAAAAATTAACACAAGACACTTTATATGCTTACGGAACAGTGCCATGGCAAATTCAAAGAACTTTCACCAAGTTGGTTTATGCTTTCAAAAACAGAGACTCTGTTTTGATTTTAAAATACTCTGCCGACTTAGGGCATTACATTGCTGATGCGCATGTGCCATTACACACTTCGGAAAATTATAACGGCCAAATGACTAACCAAGTTGGAATTCATGGTTTTTGGGAAAGTCGTTTACCTGAACTTTTTGCGAATGATTACGACTATTTTGTAGGTAAAGCGCAATACATAGAAAATCCATTAAATAAAGCTTGGGACATTGTTGAGCATACAAATTCGATGTTAGACTCTACTTTATCCATAGAAAAGAATCTGAGTAAGGTTTTTCCTGCTGATAAAAAATACACCTTTAATGAAAGAAACAATAGGGTTATTAGAGAATATTCAATAGAATATTCAAAAACGTATCATGATGCTTTGAATGGGATGGTAGAAAGACAAATGAGAAGTTCGATTTTAGACGTGGGCAGTTTTTGGTACTCGGCTTGGGTAGATGCCGGGCAGCCCGACATGCGTCATTTAATTAGGAAAGAATTTAATGCTGTCGAAAAGAAAGAAATAGAAAAGGAAGAAAAATTATATCAAAATGGGAAAGCTATTGGAAGACCAGAAAACCGTTAGTCTTTGTATCTTATTAATTGAATAGTATTTTTTATCAATCTAAATTTAACATATACTGCTCTCAATGCCTTAATAAAAACATTTTTACTATTTTTCCAACTTCCTCTTTCCATGGTGCTAGGTTCGGAAGATGTATTTACTTGCTCAAACATGGCTTTAAAGTCTTTGATAAATAAGCCTTTTCCACCGTTTTTAATAAATGACAAGCACATATCAAATTCGGTGACATCTCCGGAAAGCCCTTCTTTATAACGATCAAATTTTTCAAAAAAGGTACTTCTTCTTAGATGGGGGTGATCACTATAAACGTAAAATTTAAGATGATCATGTTTTAACAATGATTTACTAAAAACCATTTCAGAGTATTTAGGCCCATATTTTTTAAGATATGGATACTTAAAATAAGCGTAAAATCGGATTAGATCGACACTTTCATCTGTATCCATTATTTCTAAAGCTCTGGGGAAATTATCATTAAAACCAGGTTCGGGAACAAAATCTTCCTGAACATAAAGCGTGTAGGGTTTAGCAATTTCGTCTTGTCCTTTGTTGATGTTATTTCCAAGACCTTTATTATTTCTTGCCATCACCAAATTAAAATCGTATTCATTCTGAAGTTTTTTAAGTTCAGCCATATGCTCAAGACGGCTTCCATCATCAGATACCACAATATTTCCAAATGTAGTGCGAAGACTTTTAAATGCTTTTAAAAGCCTTTCCAAAGAATTACTTCTGTTAAAGTGAGTTACTAGTAATTCTACATTATCGTAATGGTAAGTTTTTTTTTCTTTCATACCCATACAAAAATATGTTTAAAAATCAACCTTGGGTTTCAGTAAAATGATTGATTGATGAACACAGATAAATATATCTTCGATATTAATAAAAATAATTAAGAATATAGTTGCTTAAAAAAAGGCAATGTTATATTTGCACCATCATGGCAAAAATAAACGAAGAAATTTTTAAAAATGTAATCTCTCATGCTAAAGAATATGGTTTTGTATTTCAAAGTAGTGAAATATATGATGGTTTAAGTGCTGTTTACGATTATGGTCAACTTGGAGCCGAACTAAAAAATAACATTAAAACCTATTGGTGGAAATCTATGGTGCAAATGCATGAGAATATTGTAGGATTAGATTCTGCCATATTCATGCATCCCAAAGTTTGGAAAGCAAGTGGACAT
>JACMOI010000164.1 GCA_014378105.1 Pseudopedobacter sp. | reverse complement strand
CACAAAAATCCATTTTAAATTGATGATATTTTCATAACTATGTTCTTCATAACTAATGGTTTTTACTTTTTCATTTTTAGGAATGATATCTTTCAACAAACTAATCTGATTAGGCATTACCATTTTACCACCGCTTTGCACTGACATATTGTATAAAAGTTGGTGATTGGCTGTTGTCTGTATCAATTCGATATTTAATTCTTCTATTAAAAACTCGCCTTTGGCAGCATAACTATTCTTACCCAAAACAGCTTTTGCAGAAAAACTATATTCATCAGACGGAAGAAACCCAGCATCTAACTGATAGCCCTGCCCTACTCTCGAAAATAAATAGCTATACTTTTTCCCAGACTTACTTAGAATATCAATACTTACATCAGGCTCATTATTCAATTCGTAAGCATCGTTGTATAACTCGGCATTTAAGATAATATGTTCATTCTCGGGAAATCGATCTTTAATTGGGTAAACCCTGAATTTCCGCTTATCATCTTTGGCATTCAGGTATTGAACTGATTTTGAAATCAATTCATCTACTGCATCATGGTTGTCATTTTTAGCGAAATCTTCTAGTCGCCAACGCCAAATCCCTTCGCCTGTTAAAACCGCAATTTTAGCACCTCCATCATCGCCAAAACTCAGCAATGGTGCAGGTGTGGCTACATTTCCTACCTTTTGGTTGAACAATACAATCCCGGCCGATTTTAAAGAATAATTACCAAACGGAGCCACCAAAGGTGCCAGATTTTGCAAACGTTCTTTAGCTTCATCACTCAAGGAAAAAGCGTAAAAATCTTTACTCATTTGAGGAAGATAATCCTGTGTCGCATTTCCAGGAGCATTAATATTAAGTAAACTTTGGTTTTGGCTTAAAGCCGATGTGTTTGTATTCGTACCGACGATAAACCACCTTGATTTTTGTCGAGTTTGCGCTAAGAAACTGGTAATTGGATGATTGACGGATGGCAAAGAATGGAAAACAATTAATCCATAATCCTGAAAGTTTTTCGGTAAGTCATCTGCAAAAGCAACTTTTACTTCGTAGTTTTTATTGTTTTCAATGGCCTCTTTTAAAGCGGCAATATCTGGATGTGGAGCATTCGCTAAAATCAAAACCTTTTCGCGGCCGTCCAAAACATTTACAAAAATGGTTTGTCGGTTATTTTGAACTGAAAATTCATCTTTAACAGGTAAAACACGGATTTCAATTTTCTGAATCCCTTTCTTTCTAGCTTCCAAATTAATGGTGAATTTTTGTCGCCACTCATCACCGTTTACTATGAAATATTGAGCTTTTGTTTGCCCATCGTTAGTTTTAACAATCATTTGAGATTTTCTGCCATTCGCTTTATTCGCCTGAACTTCAATTGTTAACTGATGATCATTACCCAAATAAACCAAATTATTATAATTGACTTGAGCTAAAATTAAATCTCGCTTAGGGATGGTATCGCCTAAAGCAATGCTATAAATAGGATATTTAATTTGATTGATTTGATTAATCGGATTAGCGCCACGATTAATAATCCCATCAGAACTTAAAATTAAAGCCCCAATATTTCGATCACCGTATTGCTCCTGAATGTAATGCAGTAAGACAGAGAAATCGGTTTGTTTTTCATTTTGCTTAAAATCAAAACCTTCTTTTATCTCATCGCCAAAATTCAAGATTTTTACTTCGGCATTATCGCCTACGCTTTTAGCTAAATTTTCTAAATCGCGATGATAAGCAACCGAATCAAATTGGATATTAGTGGCGTTTTTTATAGACGCAGATGCATCCTGAGCAATAATAATAAGTGGTTTTTCTAATTGCTTTTGCGTGAGTTTAATGAGTGGTGATAACAGTAAAAACGTAAATAAACTCAATAGAATCCCTCTCAATAAAAATAAAATCCATTTAACTTTTTTATCCTCTAATCCACTCTTTTGATAAAGTACAAAAGCCAAACCGAAACCCAGCATCAAACAAGGAATTAGCCACCAGGCACTTAAATCATTAAATAACAAAGAAAATAGTAAAGGCATATTTGTATGTAAATATGGGATTTTAGAATAGGGAATAGAAATATTTTTGAAGTGATTGTAGGAAAAATATTATAAGTTATCCTATTAAGTACTATAAAAAAGGCTGTCTTTAGATTCAAAGACAGCCTTTTGTTTAAGAAAAATATATTTTATATTAGAAAGAACGTGTTAAGCGGGCAAATAGAAATCTGCCGTTAAATCCAAATTGAGAAACGTTTCTAGAATAAATGAACTGATTAGAGTTGCTAAGACTCGCTAAATTCTTATCTGGATAAATATCAAAAACATTATTTGCGCCAATTACAAATCTGGTTGGCTTACCCTTACCTATTTTATACCCAACAGATAAATCTGTAATAATCCTAGATGACCAAACGGGATGCTCTGCAGCACCAATTATTCCATCACCATTTACATCGGCAATATTAGGGTCAGTTACTTTACCGAAGTACACATTCCTTAAAAAGAAATCGAACTTTTTAACTGTTAGTGTGTGAGATAAATTTGCTTTTACACGCGGGATAGCTTCTTCTAAGTAAACTCTGCTAGATTCTGAATAGTAACGTTCAACCTGTCCGGCATCTACCAATAATTTAGAAGCGTGTATATCTCCTACTCTATGCGTTTTTGAGATCGTAGCCGCAAAATCAGATTTTAAAGTAGATGAATTATTAATAAGCGAGGTATTGCTAATTACCAAATCAATCCCTTCTGATTTGGTATCAATCGCATTGGCAAAAAACGCAGCTGCTGTTGCATTGGCTGCATCAAATGCGCTTTGCAAAGGCCCAGCGGTTGTAGGTCTAGCAAACTGATCTGTCAAAACGACCCTATTATTAATTTTAATGGTATAAGCATCTGCTGTAATGGTTAGGTTAGCAGCCGGTATTTTGGCTGTAAATCCAATACTTGCGCTGTTAGATTTCTCTTGTTTTAAAGAAGGTATTCCTAAAGTTTTTGCCACATAAGAATCATTACTAAAAATACCCACCTCAAAAGGTACACCTCCAACAAATTGCGTACTTGTTGAATTAAAGTAAATTTGATGTAGGGATGGTGCTCTAAACCCAGTAGAAACTGCCCCTCTTAAATTAATGTTGCTGGTTAATTTGTACCTAGATGCTAATTTAAAATTAATTGTGTTTCCAAAATCAGAGTAGTTTTCGTACCTCACTGCACCATTTAATAAAAATTTAGAGGTAACATCTAGCTCTAAATCAGAATAAAGTGCAACACTATTTCTTCCTTTGCTTAACGCGTTAGCAGGTCTAAATCCTGGAAAAACTTGTGATCCGCCGGGCCTAACAGATCCATAAAAATCTGTAGGCTTTAAATTAGTGGGCGTTGTTCCTGTTACCACAATATTATTGATGTCATAAGAGTTATATGATTCTGGCTGTCCTGATTTTATTTGAAAGTTTTCATGACGATACTCTGTACCAAAGGCTAGGTTAAAACCTTTTAAAAAATCAACTTTTTTACTGACATCAAAATTTACGGTATTTTGTGAAAACGCTAAACCACCAGCATTAAAGGTCAAAGGAGAGTTTTCTCTTAAAGTGGCATTTAGCGTATTCTCTATATTATAATCGAATGCATTTTTGCCAAAAGTATTACTTAAATCAAAATTCCAATCTGTGAAAAATTTACCTCTTATACCTGCCGCAATAGATAAATCAGTAATATTAGAATGAATTTCTGGTAAAAAACCATTTGGATATAAGGCAGTGTAAGCCCTAGATTGGTTTGGTCTTCTATAGAAACCTGCTGCATTACCATTTCTAAAACTAGTTCCACCAAAAGCGTATGCCTCTACATTTTTACTAATAGGGTAAGCCGCATTCACAAAAAATTGAGACCCTTTTAAAGATGATTGTCCTACTCGCATATCAAAATCGCCTCTTTGTAATCCTCTGTAAGCTAATTCTCCTTCTGTTGCATCAAACTTTAAGGCATTCTGCATATCAGGAATAGAAGTTGCTGTAGCGATAGCGGCTTGTTGAGCTACTGTAAAATAGCTTACTTGCGGCGCATAGGTTTTAATAGCGGTTAAGATCTGAGGTCCGTTAGGCGTATTATTAATATTACCAAACAAGGCATTTATATTCGTTCCTGCTTTAGCAGCTCTTGCTTCTACTGCGTTAAAAGCACTAAATAAAGTGCCAGCGGCATCCTTAGCTCTACTTGTTGCATCTCTCAATTGCAGACTTCCTGTGAAGTTGATAAAACTTTTAGGTTTTCCTAAACCAGTTCCATAATTAAGATCTAACTGATAGGTACCTCCATCTACACCACCTTGATGGTTATTAGCTCCCTTAGAAAAATTACCACCGCCATACAAAGAAACATCTAGCTTGTTGGTGTTTTTCTTTACATTGATATTAATTACACCTGCAATAGCATCAGAACCGTATTGTGCAGACGCCCCGTCTCTTAAAACCTCTATTTTGTCAATTGCAAAAGCTGGTATTGCATTCATATCTGTACCTACAGACCCTCTACCTGGCGAACCATTGATGTTGACCAAGGAAGAATTGTGCCTCCTTTTACCATTTACCAAAACCAAAACTTGATCTGGACCTAAACCCCTCAGTTGGGCAGGGTCTATATGGTCGGTTCCATCGGCAACGGTTTGTGTATTTGATGTGAAAGAAGGTGCTACCATATTTAAAATAGAGTTCACAGTAACCTGTGCACCTTGAGTAATTAAACTTTGAACATTAATCACATCAATTGGTACTGCAGATTCTGTTACTGTTCTAGTGGGATTTCTACTACCCACTACTACAACATCCTGAAGCAAACCGCCATTAGTTTTCAAAGTAATTGATAAATTATCTGAAGTAACTGTGACCTTTTTTGTTTCAAAACCTATATAGGATATCACTAAAACTTCATTAATTTTTGCAACAATAGAGAATCTACCGTTAGCATCCGAAACTATACTTCTACTAGAATTTTCTACCTTAATGGTAGCCCCAGGTAATGTGGCGTTGTTATCATCTTTTATTACACCTGAAATTTTACCATCCTGTGCCGAGACTTTCAAGGCGATTAATAAGGCAATTAAGAGTAAAGTTTTTTTCATTTATTTTTTTGATTTAGATTTAAAAATCTCAAGATAAAGAAAAGACAGTAACAAAAAAAATACTATTTGATCAAAAGCAATAAAAAATATCTATTATTACCTCATTCATAAAAAATTACCTTAATTTAAATTATTTCGCTAAAATATCGCTCGATCATCCTAAAAATTTAAAAATTAACTACCTCAATCACTCTACCTTTTTTCAATATTTTTAAACCGTCGCCTAACGAATATAAATAACAATATTCGACCTAACTAAAACAAAAAGACCGAAGAAAATCTCCGCTCTTAAAATCTTTATTCGTAATTAAAATCCTAATGAACCATTTCAACTAATGAACTTTTAAACTGGAAACTGAAAACTCCCAACTACAAACTGACTACAACATTCCCCCACAAACGCTCAATACCTGTCCGGTAATATAAGCACTCATATCTGATGCAAGAAATACGCAAACATTTGCTACGTCTTCCACTTCACCAGCTCTTTTTAACGGAATAGCTGCCTCCCAGCCTTCCACCACTTTAGGGTCTAAAACAGCAGTCATTTCGGTACGGATGAAACCTGGCGCTACCACATTTGAACGTATATTTCTTGAACCTAATTCCTTAGCAACGGATTTGGTAAAACCGATAATTCCCGCTTTAGAAGCCGCATAATTTGCCTGACCTGCATTTCCCTGCATCCCAACAATAGAACTCATATTAATGAAAACACCTTTACGGTTCTTCATCATGATTTTAGAAGCCGCTTTCGTCGTATTAAAAACCGACTTCAGATTCACCTCTATCACTTCATCAAAATTTTCCTCACTCATCCGCATCAGCAACCCATCTTTTGTGATGCCCGCATTGTTCACCACAATGTCTAAAGTGCCAAAATCAGTTACAATATCATTAATTAATTGTTCTGCCTCTGCATATTTTGAAGCATCGGAACGATAACCTTTAATCTGCGTTCCAAATGCTTTCAACTCTTCT
>JACMOI010000033.1 GCA_014378105.1 Pseudopedobacter sp. | reverse complement strand
CAAGATATTTTAGCTATTGCACAAACAGGAACTGGAAAAACTGCTGCTTTTGCGATTCCTTTAATTAGTATGCTGCAAGAAAACAAGCGTTTTGAGCCAGAGCAAAATGTAAAAGCGGTGGTGATGGTACCTACCCGTGAATTAGCTTTGCAGATTGAAGAAGTATTTAAAGAGCTGGGGAAATATACAGATGTTGAAACCATTTCTTTGATTGGTGGAGTGGATATTGAGCCACAAGTAGAGAAATTAAAAGCTGGTGTTGATGTGTTGATTGCTACGCCGGGAAGAATTCAGGATTTGGTGCATAAGGGACATTTAAACTTAAAAAAGATTGATTTTTTAGTTTTGGATGAGGCTGATCACATGTTAAATAAGGGTTTTTATCAAGATATTCAGCATTTATTGCAGTTTTTACCACGTAGGAGACAGACTTTGTTCTTCTCGGCAACGATAGATGAAAATATTAAAGATTTAGCTTATGCTTTGGTAAACAAGCCTGTAAGAATACAGATTTCGCCTAAAGATCCGGTTTCTAAAAATGTAGATCATTCGGTAGTTTATGTAGCGATGGACGATAAACGTTTCTTCTTAGAAAGAGTAATTAAAGAACATCCTGACCAAAAAATATTAGTTTTTGTACGTACAAAAGTGCGGGCCGAGCGAGTTTTTAAAGCCATGGAGCGAGTTGATATACAAACTGCGACTTTGCATGGAGATAAAGAACAAGAAGCTCGTTTTTCTGTTTTAGAAGATTTTAAAGAAGGTAGGGTGAAAGTTTTAATTGCAACGGATATCAGTGCCCGTGGTTTGGATGTTAAAGGGGTAGAATATGTAGTGAATTATGATTTGCCAGATGTTGCCGAGAATTATGTTCACCGAGTAGGGCGAACTGGACGTGGGAATAATAGGGGGAAAGCCATCTCTTTTTGTAGCGAAGAAGAAAAGCCAATTTTAGAAGAAATAGAAACTTATTTGACGCAGCCTATTAGAACGATGTCACTACATAAAACTGAATATGAAGAGACTTTGGCTATATCTGACGATAACCCTAACGATTGGCGTTCTTTAATTAAAGAAGCTGAGGACGCTCCAAAATTAAAGAAGAAAAAAAGAAAATAATTTTTTATTTAATGATAATCAGATTGTTATCCAACAATTTAAATTCTTCTTTAGGAAAATGTTAAAAAATGATACCTTTGTCTCGGGTTAGTCTTCTACGACCAGCTCCTTCTGAACTCCCCCAGGGTGGGAACGCAGCAAGGGTAAGAGGTTGAGCGGTGCGATAGAAGTTGCTAACCCATTTTTTTCTTTCAATTTGTAAATTACAGCCTACGTAAATGATCTCTTTACAAATTATTAACCTTCAATTCTGATTAATCTGATATATTTGAATAAATAAATATTCCTTATGTTTTTAGGAATATTTAAATTTTATTCAACAAATAAACAAATCGAATTATGAAATTTTTTATTGATACCGCAAACCTTGATCAAATTAAAGAAGCACAAGACTTAGGAATATTAGATGGGGTAACCACTAATCCTAGTTTAATGGCTAAAGAGGGAATCAGCGGAGATGCTAAGGTAATGCAACACTACAAAGATATTTGTGCCATTGTAGATAACAACGTAAGCGCAGAAGTAATCTCTACTGATTTTGATGGAATGATCAAAGAAGGAAAGAAATTGGCAGCCTTAGATGATAAAATTGTCGTTAAAATACCAATGATTAAGGACGGAGTAAAAGCACTTAAATATTTTAGTGATGCAGGAATCAGAACCAATTGTACTTTGATTTTCTCAGCAGGGCAAGCTTTATTAGCGGCTAAAGCGGGAGCAAATTACGTATCTCCATTTTTAGGTCGTTTAGATGATATAGGTGCTGATAGCTTTGGGTTAATTGAAGATATCCGTTTGATTTTTGATAATTATGGATACGAAACAGAAATCTTAGCGGCTTCAATACGTAATTCTGTTCATATTGTAGAGTGTGCTAAAATTGGTGCTGATGTAATGACAGGTCCTTTAAGTTCGATTTTAGGGTTATTAAAACACCCTTTAACAGATAGTGGATTAGCTCAGTTTTTAGCAGATCATGCTAAAGCAGCTGGTAAATAAGATATTCTCCAAATTTGAATTTCAAAAGCTTCCTTTTTAAGGAGGCTTTTTTTATGCTTCTAAAAAGAAACCTATCAAAGCAATTCCAATTCCGACGAGTACCGCAAAAGTTTTGCGAATAGTAAATTTATGATCTACACTAGATTCGAACAAAATAGTAGTAGATATATGGAGGAAAATTCCAATTACCACTCCCATGATGTATGGATAGTATGAACCCAAACTTTGAATATTTCCGTTACTTAATGCGAAACTAAAAATATACCCCAGCGGAGACATTGCTGCAAAGGCAACGAGTAATAAAATAATATTCGTTTTTTTAATTTGATTCCCAATCAAAACACTTCCTAAAGCAAAAGCAGCCGGGATATGATGTAAAGCAATTCCGTAAACTAGTTGCTGATTATTTTTAGCCGTCAATGGCATCCCTTCTAAAAAAGCATGTAAACATAAACTGAGCATAATCCCCCAAGGAAAACTTTGCTGATGGCTATGTAAATGAATATGTCCATGTTCAATTCCTTGGGAAAACTGTTCTAAAAGAATCTGGAGAATAAATCCTCCCAAAATAAAAAGACCAATTAAATGAGTTTGGTCTCCCTTATAAACGTCGGGTAATAAATGTAAAATAGTGATAGCGAAAAGATAGGCGCCACTAAAAGATAAAATTAGTTTTAACCTTTGATTGCTGTCTTTTTTTACGAAGAAAACAGCTAATCCTCCTAAAAGGGCACATCCGCTTAATAAAAGAATGATAAATAAACTCATTGTTTAGGCTTGGAAATGAGAATATTTAAGATAAATTTTGGCGCCAAAATAGGCAATTACTGATCCTACCAAAGCTCCAAAAAAGATGTCGACGGGAAAGTGTACGCCTACGTAAACCTGAGCAAATGAAATAGAGCCAGCCCATAAAACACCAATTGGCAAAATAGCTTTCCATTTTTTATAAAATATGGTAATTAAAAATACCGCTACTGCAAAGTGATCTGAAGCATGAGAAGATGGAAAACTTTTGCCAGAACCACAAGGAACTCTGGATATCACTTGACTTTGAAAAGCTACTTCATTACAGGGTCTTGTTCTATTAAAGGTTTTTTTAATAACATTTGAGTTTACAAAATCTGTGAGACCTACGGTTGCAGCAAATACCAAAACTAAATACAAACCTTTTAATTTATAAACTTTTATACAGTAAGCGATGATGATGATATAAAGGGGGATCCAAACCGTTTTATTCCTTAGTATGGGCATTAAAAAATCAAAAAATGGATTTGTTAGACCAGTATTTATGGCATAAAAGATTTCATGGTCAAGTTTGATAAGTTGTTCTATCATTTCGATTTTTTACAAATAATAATTAATCTATCTGATTGATTGGGGTCAAATGGATTTAAGCGGTAATCGCCAAAAGTTTTAATGATGGTTAAACCTGATAAACCGCAAAGTTTTTCAAAATCATTTAGTTTGAAATCTTTTACTTCTTCATTAAAAGTGTAGTTTTTATTTTTATGATCAAAATCGATTGTTTTTATAATTTTCCCATCTCTTACGGTTCTACTGATATGAAAAGTGATGTTATCTATTTCTTTTTTTTCTCGAGTAACCAAATGATTAATAATCTTTTGGCTATTCATATAGTCTAATACAAGTGTGCCGTCTTTTTTTAAAGCTTTTCTAAATGTTTTTAAAGCATTTATATGTTCTTTTTCTTTCTCGAAATATCCAAAGCTAGTAAATAGATTAAAAGAGAAATCAAAGTAATTAATGTAGAATAAGTTTCGCATATCATGAACTAAAAAATGGAGCTTCTTATTCTCAAATTGCTGGGCAAACTTGATACTAGCAAAAGATAGGTCTATCCCAGTAACGTCATATTCTTTTCTATTCAGATAAATTGCATGTCTACCTCTTCCACAGGCGATATCTAACATTTTTGAATCTATTCCTGGCTTTAAATAGCCGCAAAGATTATCAATGAATAGTTCGGCCTCTTCATCATCTCTTCTTTTATAAAGAATGTGATAATAAGGCGAATTGAACCAATTCTGAAACCATTTTTTTGGCATATTAAATATTTTGTCGCAAATATAGTCAATTACCAAAATGTCGTCATGTTTAAAATATCATGTGCGATACTATTTTAATATTTTTAATTTTGTGGATTATAAAATTAAAATAACGTGACTTTAATTAAATCAATCTCTGGTATAAGAGGAACAATAGGTGGGAAATCGGGAGATGCTTTAACGCCAACGGATATTGTAAAATTTACTACAGCATTTGGTCTATGGGTTATTGAGCAAACTGGTAAAAGAAAAATTATAGTGGGTAGAGATGCCAGAATTTCTGGTGAAATGGTGAGGAATTTAGTTGTAGGAACTTTACAAGGTTTAGGCATTGATGTTGTTGATTTAGGCTTATCCACTACACCAACTGTTGAAATTGCAGTTCCTGATGAAAAAGCTGGTGGTGGAATTATCATCACAGCAAGCCATAATCCAAAACAATGGAATGCTTTGAAATTGTTGAATCATGATGGAGAATTTATCAATGATGCGGACGGAAAAAAGGTATTAGAAATTGCCGAAAGTACCGAAACTGATTTTGCAAATGTTGATGATTTAGGAAAAGTAACCATTGATGATAGTTATCTTCAAAAACACATCAATAAAATTTTAGCATTACCATTAGTTGATGTTGATGCCATTAGAAAAGCGAATTTTAAAATTGTTATAGACTGTGTTAATTCTTCAGGGGGTATTTTTATTCCCGCTTTATTAAAGGCTTTAGGTGTAGAAACGGTTCATGAATTATATTGTATTCCTGATGGCCAATTTCCGCACAACCCTGAGCCATTGCCAGAAAATATTACAGAAATTTGTAAAGAAGTTGTTCGAAAAAATGCTGATTTAGGGATCGTAGTTGATCCAGACGTTGATCGTTTGTGTTTTGTTAGTGAGGATGGAAATCCTTTTGGGGAAGAATATACATTAGTGGCTGTTGCCGATTATATCCTTAAGAATCAAAAGGGCAATACAGTTTCTAATCTTTCATCAACCAGAGCATTGCGTGACGTCACAGAAGAAGCAGGAGGAGAATATCATGCTTCAGCAGTTGGTGAAGTAAACGTAGTAAATTTAATGAAGGCATCTAAGGCTGTTATTGGTGGAGAAGGAAATGGAGGTATAATTTACCCTGAGCTGCATTATGGAAGAGATGCTTTGGTAGGTATTGCATTGTTCTTAACGCATTTAGCTAAGTTTGGTAAACCTGTTTCTTATTTACGAGCATCATACCCGTCTTATTTTATTTCTAAAAATAAAATCACTTTAACGCCAGAAATGGATATTGATGGTCTATTATTGAAAGTAGAAATGAAATATAAAGAACAGCCACATTCAACAATTGATGGGTTAAAAATTGAGTTTGATAAACAATGGGTTCACCTAAGAAGGTCTAATACGGAACCTATTATTAGGATTTACTCTGAAGCAGGATCTGAAACAGCTGCCGAAGGCCTTGCAAATAAAATTATTGCAGACATAAAAGAAATTTTATCAATTTGAAAATGAATTTATTTGAATATTTGAGAATACTCTTTGAAATTTTAATTTCCAAATTTCCAAATCTTCAAATTATCAAATCACTAACATGAAAATATATTTAGATAACGCGGCAACAACACCATTAGACAAAGAAGTGATGCAAAGCATGATCAATGTGATGGAGAATCATTATGGCAATCCATCTTCTATACATGCACATGGTCGGGAGGTAAGAACTTTAGTAGAGAAGGCCAGAAAGACAGTTGCAACGTTATTAAATACGGCTCCTGCAAATATATTTTTCACATCTGGAGGAACGGAGGCTGATAATACAGCAATTAAATGCGCCATTGAAGATTTTGGGATTACACATGCTATTACTTCCAAAATAGAACATCACGCTGTAGGACATACTTTAGAATTGTTAGAAAAGCAAGGAAAAATAGAACTAAGCTATGTTGATATTGATGAAAAAGGAAATATAAGCTTTAATCATTTAGAGGAGTTGTTGAAGTCTAATGGAAAAACCTTGGTTTCATTAATGCATGGAAATAATGAGTTAGGAACGCTTACTGATATTGAAAAAGTAGGCGAATTATGCGAACAATATCATGCTATTTTCCACTCAGATACGGTGCAAACAATGGGTCATTATCAGCATGATTTGAGTAAATTAAAAGTTCATTTTATTGTTGGGGCAGCACATAAGTTGCATGGGCCAAAAGGAGTAGGCTTTTTATATGTGAATCCGTCTATTAAAATAAAACCCATGATAAATGGCGGCCCACAGGAAAGGAATATGCGTGGAGGAACTGAAAATGTTTATGGAATTGTTGGTTTCGCAAAAGCTTTAGAAATGGCTTATGCAAACATGGAAAATCATAAAGAATATATTCAAGATTTAAAAGACTATATGAAGATAGCCCTTAAATCTGCCATCCCAGAGATTAGCTATAATGGAGAAACTGATTCAGATAGAAGTTTATACACCGTATTAAATGTTTGTTTTCCTAAGATGGAAATGGCAGACATGCTGTTATTCAATTTAGATATTGTAGGTATTTCTGCCTCAGGCGGTAGCGCTTGTTCTTCTGGATCTAATATTGGCTCGCATGTATTAACGGCAATTGGTGCCGACCCAGAAAGACCATCTGTTAGGTTCTCTTTCTCTAAACTGAACAACAAAGAAGAGATTGATTTTGTAGTCCAAAAAGTAAAGGAAATCTTTGTGGCTGAGGCTTCTGTTTAAGTAGATAGAATGTCATTTTAGAAACCTGTCTTGATAATCCTATTCATGGCAGGTTTTTTGTTTCCTTTTAATTGAAGAACTATTTATTTATTATTAAAATGGAGGAAAGATGTCAAAAAGTCCAGTAGAAAAATTAAATGAAATAAAAGAAAAAGAATTAAAGTTGAAGGAAGAGCAAATCGCTAGAGGTGAAAAGGTAGAAAACTCAGACAACAGTTTGGTAAATGAAAAGAAAGGTTCTTATCGTTCAAATCCGGGCGATAAAGCCAGAACTAATAAAGGCGCTATTGGAATAGATAGAGATGCCGATTTTTAAGAATCAAATTAATAAATTAAAAGCGAAATTTTTATTTCGCTTTTTTTTATGCGTTAAAAACCAAATAGTTATATTTATTGTTCTCAATGAATAACCAAAATTAAATGAAAAGAAGAAATTTTTTAGCCAATACAGGTTTAACTTTAGGAGCCTTAGCACTGAGTAGATATACTTCTTTTGCTTCGGTTTTAGAACATTCTGCCGCTTACAACATTAAAATGCTTACTGATAATGTAGGTGTTTTTACAGAACAAGGTGGGACAATTGCATTTTTGATGTCAGATTCTGGGTTGGTGGTTGTAGATTCTCAATTTCCAGATCCTGCAAAACATTTGATTGATGAATTGAAGCAACGCTCTGAAAAACCATTTGATTTATTAATCAATACCCATCATCACGGTGACCATACCAGTGGTAACATTGCATTTAAAGGTTTAGTTAAATCTGCAGTTGCGCATAAAAATTCAGTCGATAATCAAATGCGGGTGGCAGAAGAAGCAACTAAAGCAGGGAGAAAAATAGTAGAGCAATATTATCCAGAAATGACATTTGAAAAAAACTGGAAATATAAAGCTGGAAATGAAACCATTAAAGCCTATTACTTTGGTGCGGGACATACTAATGGTGATGCGATGATTCATTTTGCAGATCAAAATGTAGTGCACATGGGCGATTTAGTTTTTAATCGTCGCTATCCATTTATTGATAAAGCTGCAGGAGCAGATATCCACAATTGGATTAAAGTTTTAGATAAAGCAATGGATACTTTTGGCACAAAAAATCAATATGTATTCGGTCATGCCTTAGATCCTGAAAAGATAGTTGGAACACAGGAAGACTTAAAAGCCTTCCAAAATTATCTAGAAAAGCTATTGACTTTTGTGGAAAAAGAAATTAAATCAGGAAAATCAAAAGAAGAAATAATGAAAGCTTCTTTTATTCCAGGAGCAGAGGAATGGGAAGGCGATGGAATTTTAAGAAGTTTAGATGCTGCTTATCAAGAGCTTTCTTAGGACCTGATTTCCTATTTAAATTTAAGCCTGAAGAAATCATCTTCGGGCTTTCTATTTTATTTTATATTTTTGATCATGACCAACATAAAAGTTCAGAAAGTTAGCTCGGAAGAGGAATTAAAAAAGGTGTTCAAAATCAGGACTACAGTTTTTGTTGAAGAACAAAATTGTCCGCCTGAACTTGAATGGGAAAATGAAGATGTTTCTAACCATTTTCTAGCTACTTTAGATAATCAACCTGCAGGCGCTTGCCGTTGGCGACAAACAGAAAAAGGATTTAAATTAGAAAGATTCGCTGTTTTACCTCAATTCAGAGGTAAGGGAATTGCAT
The DNA here is from genome assembly GCA_014378105.1 of Pseudopedobacter sp. GTDB lineage: Bacteria > Bacteroidota > Bacteroidia > Sphingobacteriales > Sphingobacteriaceae > Pseudopedobacter. The sequence continues at coordinate 14,599 of JACMOI010000033.1, read as the reverse complement.
ATCAAATGGTTCAAACAGTTATTAATGATTTACCAGAAAGCGCAAAATATGTTTATTTACATGCACAATTGGATGCAATGCCATTATATGTTAAATCTAATTTTGTTGCAGAAGGAGAACTATTTGAAGAAGCGGGAATTCAGCATTATAAAATGGTATTAAAAAAAATAATCTAACTTTATGTAAACCAATTATTATGATGTTCAAAAGGAGAGAATTTATTAAAAAAACTTCACTAGCAGGGTTAATGGCAATTAGTTTACCAGAGATTGTTAACGCAGCAATTCCATCATCAACAAGGTTAAAACTAGTAAATAGTGATATTATCCTTTTCCAAGGGGATTCAATTACGGATTCTGGTAGAAAGAAAGATGATAGCAATTATAATAATCCAACAAGCTTAGGAAGCGGCTATGTAGTGCAGGCTACTGGGGATTTACTTTTGGATTATGCTGATAAGGGTTTGAAAATTTATAATAAGGGAATCAGTGGAAATAAAGTATATCAATTAGCAGAAAGATGGGATGCCGATTGTTTACAAATCAAGCCTAATTTATTGAGTATTTTAATTGGCGTAAATGATTATTGGCACAAGCATGATGGAAAATATAATGGCACAATAGAAATTTACAATAATGATTTTAGAGGTTTATTAAACAAGACTAAAGCTGCATTACCTCAGGTTAAATTAATCATCATGGAGCCATATGCTTTAAAAGGGATAAAGGCTGTCGATGATACTTGGTATCCAGAATTTGATGAATATAGATTTGCAGCCAAACAAATTGCCAAAGAATTTAATGCTCAATTTATACCGCTTCAAACAGTTTTTGATGAAGCGATAAAGGTTGCACCAGGGGAGTATTGGAGTGCAGACGGCGTTCATCCCACTTTGGCAGGTGCAAAATTAATCGCTCACGCTTGGACTAAAGTTGTAAAAGGGTAGTTTATAATCTTTGATAAACTCTGTTATGTCCAATATTTAAAACGTTTTTAAATTTATTTAAATCAACCTCTTCCGCCGCTTTAGAACAAGATTCTATCCCTTTAAAAAATTTAGATCCAGGCGAAAAATAAGACGAGTCATCCAAAACCATAAATCCTCCGTTGTTTAAAAGAGGTGTGTAATTTTCTATGTCTTCTTTTGCGATTTTATAACTATGATCACCATCGATATAGATAAGGTCGAATTTTCGATTTTGTACTTTCGAAAGCGCCACGGAATCATTTGAGAAACCTTTTATCAGTTCAATATCATCTAAATTTAAGTTCGATTGTTCAAAAGTAATTTGGATATGTTTCGTGAAATCTTCCTTGATGTGGATATTCCCATTGTTAAAATCCTTTTTGATGGATGGAATAATTAAGGAAAGTATCCTCCGCAAATAATAATTCCTAAAAATTAAAATATCAGGATAATTACCATCTAGAGGAGAGATGCCAGATATTTTGATAGGCATTTTTAATTCACGAGCGATTAATGCCCATAATGAGAGCACTTGACCCTTAAAAATACCAATTTCTAAACATTGAACCTCACGATTTAATGTAGATAATTCTTGAAGAATCAGGTACCATAGAAAGTGAAAGGAACGGTCCCCAAAACCAGCCAACCGTTGTTCAATATCATCGCGGTGCTGCTTTAGAAATGCAGTGCTATTAACCTTATCTTTAAATAATTCCCAAAGATCATCGTTTTGCTTTTCTGTATTTTTGTAGGCATTCACAAAGTCTTGAAGTGTCTCCATTGTATAAATTTACAGCATAATTACTGAAATATTTGTGAAGAAAAATCAATTGATTCTTTCCATGCAGTATGATTAATGGAACTTAAATTATCAATAGATTTTAAGTATTCAAAGACTTTTTCTGTCGCGATGTTTCCAGTCAGTTCGTCAGTCGCCATAGGACAACCCCCATAACCTTTTAATGCCGAATCAAATCTTTGACACCCACTTTCGAATGCGGCTTCAATTTTCGAATGACTTTCGTTAGGAGTGCTGTGTAAATGCATTCCCCACTCTACAGATGTGTATTTTTGGGTGAGGTAGGGATAAATTTCTTTAATTTTTTGAGAAGATGAAATACCAATGGTATCTGCCAATGATAAAATTTCGATATCCAAGGCAATTAATTTCTCAGTCCAGTGGCTTAAGATTTCTAAATTCCAAGGATCTCCGTAAGGGTTTCCAAAACCCATGGAAAGATAAATAACTGCTTTTTTACTAGACTTTGAACATAAATTCTGAATTTCTTCAACTCTTATAAGCGATTCCTCAATACTTGAATTAGTATTTCTTTGCTGAAAAGTTTCTGAGATAGAAAATGGAAAACCTAAGTACTCTATTTCCTCAAATTTACAAGCGTCTTCTGCTCCTCGAGTATTTGCAATGATGGCCAATAACTTTGTTTTGGTTCCACTCAAATCTAGTTTTTTAACCAACTCAGCAGTATCTTTCATTTGAGGTATGGCTTTCACCGATACAAAACTTCCAAAATCTATGGTGTCAAAACCTACTTTTAATAATAGATTGATGTATTGTGCTTTTAAATCTGTGGGTATAAAATTATGGATACCTTGCATGGCATCACGCGGACATTCTATTAATTTAATTTTATCACTCATGATCTAATTGATTTTGGTGAAAATTACATAAAGCTAGGGGAATATAAAACCTAAAATAGTAGCAAGGATTTTGCAACATAAACGGGATAGCCTAAAAAATTCTAATATCAAATCTATGAAAGGATATAATTTATTTTCCTTAATTAAATTGCGTGGCCTTCTTCAGTCATAGATTCACGATTAAATTTCCTGATAATCACCCGAGAACCACGATCGTAACTAAAATAATTTACAATCCAATTAATAAGCGTAACTGCTTTGTTTCTGAAACCCACCAAAAAAAGCAGGTGGACAAACATCCAAGTAAGCCAAGCAAAGAAGCCTTGGAATTTCCAGTATTTTAAATCTACCACGGCTTTGTTGCGACCAACTGTGGCCATAGAACCTTTATCGAAATAATCGAAAGGATGTGGTTTTTCGTTGTTAATGATTCGAATGAGATTATCTGCCAGTTGTTGACCTTGTTGTATAGCCGTTTGCGCTACGCCGGGATGCCCATGAGGCCAATCGAGAGTTTCCATATAAGCCAAATCTCCTATTGCGTAAATATTTTCGTACCCTTCAACTAAATTGTAATTTGTAGTTTTAACTCTACCACCACGCACAATTTCGGCTTTGTCCATCCCAGGAATAGTAGCACCTTTTACACCCGCACTCCAAATGACCCCTTTTGTAAAAATGGCTTCAGTGGTGTTGTAGGTCACTTTCTCGCCGTCATAGTGATTTACTCTCGTTTTTTCCATCACCACTACACCCATATTTTCCAAAAACTCTTTTGCTTTTTTTGATGCTTGAAGAGAAAATGGTTCTAACACACGTTCACCACCTTCAAGCAGATAGATTTTTACATTTTCTATATCCAACTCAGAATAATCATGGGGGAGAACATGGTTTTTAAGCTCTGCTAAAGCACCTGCTGTTTCTACGCCAGTTGGTCCTCCACCCACAACCACAAAAGTCATGAGTGCATGTTTTCTTTCTAAATCTTTTTCTATTAAAGCCTCTTCAAAGTTTTGAAGGATTAAAGAACGAAGATTTAAAGCTTCGGGAACAGTCTTCATAGGCATAGAAAAATGTTCGATTTCTTTTTGTCCGAAAAAATTAGTTTCTGAGCCAGTAGCAATTACTAAATAATCGTAATCATAATCACCAATATCAGTAGTTACGCTATTATTTTCAGGATTAATATGCTTTACATCTGCAACACGAAAATTAAAATTCTTTTGATTTTGAAAAACTTTACGAAGTGGAAATGCAATAGAATCGGGCTCTAATCCACCTGTTGCCACCTGATAAAGTAATGGTTGAAAAGTATGGTAGTTATGTTTATCTAACATTAATATTTCCACTTCCTTATTTTTGAGTTTTTTAGCAATTTGAATTCCGCCAAAACCTCCTCCAATAATAATTATTTTAGGGAACTGGGTGGTTTGATTTTTCATGATGATTCTAAATAAATGTCTAAAATTCAATAGTTTTTAAACAAGGTCTCCTCTGATTTTTATTTTAATGCCTTCTAAAGTTTCATTCACTCGCAATTGACATGCCAGCCTGCTATCGCTACCTGCATCCGGCAAAGTGTCCAACATGTCTAACTCCTGGTCTTGTGGTTGGGGCAACTGTTCTAAACCTTCTAAAACCTGAACGTGACAAGTGGCACACAATGCCATTCCGCCACAAGTGGCTAAAATATTATATTCAAAGGCTTTTAATACCTCCATTAAGTTGAGACTAATTTCTTCAGGAATTTCGATTTCCTGAGCAGTATTGTCTCTATCTATTACGGTTAATTTAATCATACTAAAAACTGTTTACTCCGTAAACGGTAGTGTATTTGAAAGACAATTTTTGATCTGGATAAACATATTTAAAAGCACTTTGGCACATTAATGCAGCTTCGTGGAAACCACTTAGTATCAATTTTAATTTTCCGGGATAGGTATTGATGTCGCCAATGGCATAAATACCATCCACATTTGTAGAATAGTCTTCGGTATTTACTGAAATTGCTGATTTTTCGATATTCAAACCCCAATTGGCAATTGGACCTAATTTAGGACTTAACCCGAAAAGGGGAATTAGATAATCGGTTTCTAAAATGCTTTCTTCTTTTGCTTTATTTAACAGACTTACTTCTTTTAAATGCCCGTTTCCATTAATTTTTGTTAAATGAGAAGATAAAATCAGATTTATTTTCCCCATTTCAGCCAATTTGAAAACTTTCTCGGCAGAGTCAGGAGCTCCTCTAAAAGTATTACCACGGTGAACCAAAGTTACTTCTTTCGCAATATTAGCCAAAAAGATGGTCCAATCTAAAGCAGAATCCCCGCCACCGGCAAGTACAATTTTTTTATCGCGATAAACCTCTGGATCTTTTACCATATAACTCACCCCTTTGCCTTCAAAAATTTCTAAATTTTCTATTTCAGGCTTACGAGGCTCAAAACAACCTAATCCACCCGCAATGACTACTGCTTTACAATGGATTTCTGTATGGTCGCTAGTGGTTATTTTGAAATTACCACTTTCATCTTTTTCTAATTTCTCTACGCGTTCGCCTAAAGTAAATCCAGGGTCGAAAGGTTTGATTTGTTCCATTAATCTATCCACTAATTCTTGTGCTTTTATTTCGGGATAACCAGGGATATCATAAATTGGTTTGTGCGGATAAATCTCGGATAACTGCCCACCTATTTGTGGTAATGCATCCACCAAATGGCAACGCATTTTTAATAAGCCGGCTTCAAAAACTGCAAACAAACCAACGGGGCCTGCTCCAATAATACATAAATCAGTATGGATAATATTTTTTGTGCTCATGATAATGATTGGTAAATAGTATTTAAAATTCTTTTTAAATCTTCGTAATCTTGCTCAGTTAAATTTTCCCAGGCTTTCATTCTTGCTTCGGCAACTTTTGGTGCCCATTCATTTTGCTTTTTTATGCCATGCTCTGTTAAGTGAATAATGAAGCTTCGGCGGTCATAAAGCGATGCTTTGCGCTCCACTAAATTCTTTTTGCATAATAAATCTAAAATTCGAGTAAGGGTAGGATGATCTTTACCTGTTAGTTCGGCCAATTGGCTTTGGTTTTGGTCATTATAAATACTTAAATTCTTTAGTATGAGCCATTGGTCAACTGTAATATCAAAGTTTTCTTCTTTGAATTTTTGTTGAGCATACTGTTTAATCTTTCGATTGGTTCGGTCGAGCAAGTAGGAATAGGTATTAAATTTATCAGTTGACATAATAATTATTAGTATGACAAATATATAGATAAAATGTTTTAATTTACTAGAAATTTTAAGTGCAGACTTTAGTTTTGCGTTAACGATGGAAACAGTATCCCCGCCTGTTTTTAGAGCAGGCTTTTTATTTTTTCTTGAAGGCTGACAGGGTTAATCTACAAAGTAGCATTAACCCTGTTAGCCTTAAAAATAAAAAGATATAGCGGACAGCGTGACCCGGGAGGAAATCGCTCAAAGAATGAATTTTAGATGTTATTTATTTACAGAAGCCACTTCTTTACTCATCCACTTTTGGTGCTGTTCTGGACTTAAGAAAGTCCATGCTAAAACACGACTGATTTTATTTCCCTGACCCATTGGGAGTGTTTTAACGGCTAGAGCTTCCATTTTTTCAAGCTGAGCGTAAGCATTTTTTAAGTGAGCTTTATTTGATATTAAAGTAGAAAACCATAAGCAAGAAGTTTCAAATTCTTTACTCTGAATAATCATATCATACACAAATTTACTCTCGCCACCGTGGCACCATAATTCTCGATTTTGTCCACCAAAATTTTGCTTAACCTGTGTTACTTTTTCATCACTTAAATTATTTAGCTTTTTTAAAGTGGCATTTTGCGCTTCGTGAATAGAAGCATAGAAAGGGGGATTACAAATGGTTAAATCAAAACGTTCAGTTTTTTCCATAGCTCCCTTAAAAATATCTTTAACGTTACTTTGTAGCTTGAATTTGATTTTACTTTTTAAATGAGGATTAGCTTCAATAATTTTCTCGGCATTTTGAATAGCTACTGTATCCACATCAACTCCGGTAAATAACCATTCATACTCGTGATTACCAATTAACGGATAAACGCAATTTGCCCCAACTCCAATGTCTAAAACTTTGATATGCTTCCCTTTCGGGATGATATCCTGATTGCTAGAAGCTAATAAATCTGCTATATGATGAATATAGTCTGCTCTTCCAGGGATGGGAGGACAAAGGTAATTTTCTGGAATACTCCAATTTTTTACTCCGTAATAATGTTCAAGTAATACTTTATTTAACATTTTTACAGCGTTAGAATCAGCAAAATCTATAGTTTCATTATCATGATCTAAAGAAATTATAAAAGGCTCTAAATCCGGACAAGTATTACAAAGTTCTTGCAAGTCATACCTTCCTTGATGTTTATTTCTTGGATGAATCTTTGACTTTTCTTTTGAATTTCTTTTTTTCTGATGCTTCATGATGAATAATCGTAATAATAGATTGGAACAAGTTAAACAAAAAAGCCTCCAGATATAATCAAGAGGCTTTATAAATATTAGGAAAAGAGTTAATCTTTGTTTTCGTCTTTCATAAGGTCAACTACTACAGGGGTAGCTACACAAATGGAAGAGTATGTGCCAAATATAACTCCTATTAATAATGCGAAAGAGAAACCTCTAATTACATCACCACCGAATACAAATAATACTGCCAACACAAATATTACGGTTAAGGCTGTGATTACAGTACGGCTTAAAGTACTATTAATTGCATCGTTAATCACGATAGACATTTTATCCGTCTTCGCATGATGAGAGTTTAAAAACTCACGAATCCTATCAAAAACAACCACTGTATCATTTATCGAATAACCAATTACTGTTAATATCGCAGCTATAAATGCTTGATCTATATCCAAAGAGAATGGTAAAATTCCGTTGAATAAGGAGAAGAATGATAAAACCAAAAGAACATCATGGCATAAAGCAACTAGTGCTCCAATACTATATGACCATTTTCTGAAACGGATGAAGATGTACAGTGCAATTGCGATAATAGATAATAATACTGCATAAATTGCTGATATTTTAATGTCATTTGCGATGGTTGGTCCTACTTTTTGAGAACTCATTACAGTTCCTTTATTATCTTTTATTTTAGCTAACCCTTCTTTTAGTTTAGCTTCTACTAATTGATCAGCATTGTCAGCTTGGCTATCTATCATGTAAGGAGTAGTCACTCTAACCTGATCATTACTACCAAAAGTTTTTACCTCACTTACTACACCAAAAGTTTCGTTTAACTCTTGACGTACATTCTCCGTAGTCACAGCTTTTTCGAAACGAACTACATAAGTTCTTCCTCCTTTAAAATCAACACCAAAAGAGAAACCTCTAATAATAATAGAAATAATACCTAAAGTGATAAAAGTACCGGATAAAAGGTAGAATATTTTACGCTTCTTAACAAATGGGAAGTTTGCATTTTTAAAGGTATGATCGCTCCACGGGTTAGAAAATTTGATATTCATTTCTTTCTTCAACATCCATTCAAAAATCAATCTCGAAATTAAGATGGCTGAGAATAATGAAGTGATGATACCAATCATTAAGGTGGTTGCAAATCCTTGTATAGGACCTGATCCAAATACATAAAGGATAATACCCGTGATTAAGGTAGTGACCTGACTATCTAATATTGATGGCATTGCATGTTTGTAACCATCAGAAATTGCCACCTTTAAAGACTTTCCTAAACCTAACTCCTCTCGGATACGTTCGTAAATCAATACGTTTGCATCTACAGCCATACCTAAGGTTAAAACGATACCAGCGATACCTGGCAAGGTCAATACGGCTCCTAATGAGGCTAACACACCCATTAAAAAGAATACGTTAGAGAATACTGCGATATTGGCAACAGTACCAGCTCTGTTGTAATAGAACATCATAAAGACTAATACTACAATTAAACCCACTACTGATGACATTAAGCCTGAGCTAATTGCCTCGGCACCTAATGATGGCCCAACAATAGCTTCCTGAACAATTTTTGCAGGAGCTGGAAGTTTACCTGCTTTTAATACGTTAGCTAAATCTTTTGTTTCGTCAACTGTAAAATTACCTGAGATAGAAGAAATACCATTTGGAATTTCTCCAGAAACTCTTGGAGCTGTGTAAACAGAGTTATCTAAAACGATAGCAACCGATTTATTATCATTCTCGTCAGATGGAGAACCTGCAGCAGCAGCTGTGATATTTTTCCAAATTCTTGCACCTTCAGATTTCATCACCATTACCACTTCTGGATTTCCGCGTTGGTCGAAATCTTCACGAGCATTAGAAATCACATCGCCACCTAAAGCTGGCTCTCCATTTATACCTGAAGGTTTAATTGCAAAAAGCTCGAATGCTTTAGTAGCAGCAGAAACAGGTTTTACACCCCATAATAATTTAATATTAGCTGGTAGCAGTGCTTTAATATCTTCTTGTGATAAATAAGCATTTACTTTAGCCGTATCTGTCTCATTTGCAAAACCAACAGTTGGACCGGGACGTAAACTTTGTTGCCCGTTTTGACCTTGATAAGTAGCGGGTGTTAATATTGCAAATAAAGGATTGGATTTTGCTAAAGCCTCTACATTAGAAGAGTCTTTTTTAGTTGAATCCTTTTTAGCACTTAATAAAGCCGGTTTATTCTTTAAATCAGCTTTCAATGTATCTGCCGTAGCAGGTTTTTTGCTTTCAGTTTTAGGCTGTTTAGCAGCTAATATATTATTGATGTTTTGTAGAATTGGGAAAACTTCTTGATTATCATAAGTTTCGTAAAACTCTAACTTAGCCGAACCTTGTAATAATTTACGTACACGGTTTTTATCAGCATCAGTTACACCAGGTAATTCAACCAAAATTCTATTAGAACCACCTTGCAACTGAATGTTTGGCTGTGTTACACCAAATTTATCTATACGAGTTCTTAATATATTGAAAGAACGCTCAACTGCAGAATTAGCTTGTTTTTCTAAAAATGTTCTGACGTCTTTATTAGAGGCATTTAATTTAACATCATCAGCGTTTTCTTTTGTGGCAAAGAAAATTGATAGTTTTCCATTGGGATTGATTTTTTCATACTCGTCAATAAAAAGAGGAATTAATCCATCTTGACTCGTACTTAATTTGCCTTCAGCATTTTTTAATGCTTTGTTGAATGAAGAATCTGTTGGATTGTTAGCTAAACTTCTAACTAAAGAAGATAATTCTATCTCCATTGTTACGTTCATGCCACCTTTCAGGTCCAATCCAAGAGGAATTTCACGTTGTTTTACATACGAATAAGTATGATTTAAAAGTGGGTAAACTGGTTGATTTGAAATAGAGTCTAAGTAACCTCTTTCTTTAATAGGGTCTCCTTTTGCGTATTCCTTTGCATCGTTTTCTACCTTTTTCGCAATGAATGTGAAAGAGAGTGCGTATAAACTTAGTATTGCTAATACAATTGCTGCAAACTTAATAATTCCTTTGTTTTGCATTTTTGGTTAATTGATTTGTATAATTTTGCTGTTTTATTCAAGATGGCAAAGCTAATTAAATTTTTAATTTATAAAATTCTTAAAAATTAATTTATTAGTAGTGTTTTAAACTCTTACAAAAGTAAGAAAAGAGAAACTGAAGGCATGTTTCTCGTCTTGTACATGATCTTCTTTAGAAATTAACTCCCATTCTGAGTGATTAAATTCTGGAAAAAAAGCATCAGCATCAAAGGTATGATGAACCTTTGTAAGATATATTTTATCAGTAAAAGGTAATGCTTGCCTATAAATTTCACCGCCACCAACTATAAAAACCTCGTGTTCATTGGAGCAAGCTTTAACCGCGTTTTCTAGATCATTAAAAATTTCAACTCCGTCAATTTTTAAATCTTTTTGGCGAGTAATAATAATATTGCGCCTGTTTGGTAATGGCCTGCCCACAGAATCATAGGTTTTGCGTCCCATAATAATGGGGTGCCCTGAAGTGGTGGTTTTAAAAAATTTTAAATCTTTTGGTAAATGCCACATGAGCTGGTTCTCTTTCCCAATTCCGTTTTCTTCATCCGTGGCGACTATAATACTAAGCGTCATAATTATTAGTTCATTGTGTTCATTGTGTTCATCAGTCATCAGTGAACCTAATAACCTAATTTAACTATTGAACTTTTTACACTGCCACCACTCCTTTAATATGTGGATGTGGATCGTAATTTTCTAAAGTAAAATCTTCAAATTTAAAACTGAAGATATCTTTTACATCAGGGTTGATTCTCATAGTTGGCAGTGGGCGTGGTTCTCTGCTTAACTGTAACCGTGATTGCTCTAAATGATTATTGTATAAATGGGCATCGCCCAAGGTATGTACAAAATCTCCGGGTTGCAAACCGCAAACTTGAGCCACCATTGATGTTAATAAAGCATAAGAAGCAATATTGAAAGGTACGCCCAAGAAAATATCGGCACTACGCTGATATAACTGACAGCTCAATTTTCCATCAGCAACATAAAACTGAAAGAAACAATGACATGGAGGTAAAGCCATATTTTCAATTTCGGCAACATTCCATGCGGATACAATGATTCTTCTAGAGTCGGGGTTATTTTTGATTTGATGGATGATATTAAATATCTGATCAATGTGCTTTCCATCAGGTGTTGGCCACGATCTCCATTGTGAGCCATAAACTGGGCCTAAATTTCCATCTGCATCCGCCCATTCGTCCCAAATTTTTACACCATTTTCTTTCAGGTAACTGATATTTGTATCACCACTTAAAAACCAAATCAATTCGTGAATAATAGATTTAAGATGCAGTTTCTTGGTAGTCACCATTGGGAAACCATCAGCCAAATTAAAACGCATCTGATAACCGAAGACGCTAATGGTTCCTGTTCCTGTTCTGTCGTGTTTTTGAGTTCCGTTTTTTAAAACGTGACTCATTAAATCTAAATATTGCTTCATATCTGTTTATCCCAGCTACAAATTAAATTAATCTATATTTGCTATCCTATTAATGTGCAAAACTCCTAATTGTTAATTATTGATGATCACCTTTCCTAACGCGAAGATCAACATCGGGTTAAATATCACCAGCCGCCGTTCAGATGGTTTCCACAACCTCGAAACCATATTGTATCCAGTACAAATTAAAGATGCTTTAGAAGTCATCGAAGCCGCTGAGATGGGCTTTGAAACTTCAGGAATAGAAATTCCAGGTCATGCGAACGAAAACTTGTGTTTACAAGCTTATGATTTATTAAGGAAAGATTTCGATTTACCCAATATTAAAATTCACCTACACAAGCAAATACCAATTGGAGCTGGTTTGGGTGGGGGTTCTGCTGATGCCGCCTTCTTTATCAAATTAATTAATGAAAAATTTCAGCTTTCGCTGGATGTGGAAGCTATGCAAAATTATTGTAGAAAGTTGGGGACTGATTGTGCTTTTTTTATCGAAAATAAGCCTTTATTTGGCTTTGAAAAAGGGGACGTTTTTGAAGAGATTCCATTGGATTTATCGATGTATCATTTAGCTGTAGTGATGCCACTAGTTCATGTCTCGACCAGAGAGGCTTATCGTGGTGTAAAGCCACAACAACCTCAACAATCTTTAAAAGAATTAATCCAATTGCCTTTGGAAGAATGGCAAGGGAGGATCAACAATGATTTTGAAGAACATATTCTAAAGAATCATCCTCAGATAAGAGGAGTGAAAGCAGCTTTATTAGAAGCAGGAGCTTTATTTGCATTGATGAGTGGGAGCGGGGCTGCTGTTTATGGAATATTTAAAGAGCCTGTTGATTTGAGCTATTTGGAAAAGGATAATTTGGTTTTTAGTGGGATTTGATTTTGACATCTAATCAAGCCAACTGATGAAAATCGTTTACCTTAAATTCCGCCTTGGCGATTGCGGCAGATTTGAATTAGCCTAAGCAATAACATTAAAAGCAATCGGCGCAGCGGAGAGTTTTTTTGTTTACTTTTTTAGCGGAAAAAAAAGTAAAACCCGCGGTAGTGAAAACGTTAATGTTTGCAATATCTTATAAAATCAAGTAAATTAAAAATGAAATCCATCAAAAATATACTCATTATAGGAACTGTTTTTCCAGAGCCAAACTCGTCTGCCGCAGGCAGCAGGATGATGCAAATCATCAAAGCTTTTCAAGAGCAAAAATGGAAAATCACTTTTGCCAGTGCCGCTGCTGATAGTGAATTTATGGTGGATTTAATTTCCTTAGGATTAGACAAAGTGAGCATCAAATTAAACGATGCTAGTTTTGATGAATTCGTTAAAAACTTAAATCCTGATTTGGTTTTGTTTGATCGGTTTATGACGGAGGAGCAGTTTAGTTGGCGAGTTTCAGAAAATTGCCCGGATGCAATAAAGGTTTTAGATACCGAAGATTTACATTGTTTGCGAGCTGCTCGCCAAAAAGCTTTCAAAGAAAAAAGAGAATTTCTATTAGAGGACATTATTCTAGAAGATTTAGCTAAAAGAGAAATTGCTAGTATTTTAAGATGTGATTTATCTTTGATTATATCTTCTTTTGAAATGAGAGTATTAACTCAGCAGTTTAAGATTGATGGATCTTTATTGCTTTACCTACCGTTCATGCTGCCGCAGATTTCTACTGAAGAACAACAAAAATGGCTTGGTTTTGAAGCAAGAGAAAATTTTGTTTCAATTGGTAATTTCTTGCATGAGCCTAATTATCAAGCGATCATTTTTTTAAAAAACGAAATTTGGCCGCTCATCAGAAAAAAACTGCCTGATGCTCAAATTCATATTTATGGCGCTTACGCATCAGAAAAAGTAAATCAACTCCACAAGCCAAAGGAAGGTTTCATAGTGAAAGGAAGGGCAAATGATGTAAAAGAAATCATGGGTAAAGCAAGAGTTTGTTTAGCGCCTTTGGTTTTTGGAGCAGGCTTAAAAGGGAAGTTGATTGATGCTATGCTAAGCGGAACACCAAACGTAACTACACCTATTGGAGCTGAAGGAATGCATGACGGTTTACCTTATTGTGGATTTGTAGCTTCACAACCTAAAGATTTTGCTGACGATGCAGTGAAATTATATAGTAATTCATCTGTTTGGGAGAAATTTCCTTCAAGAGGAGCGGATATCATCAACCAAAATTTCAATGAAATTTCTGAAAATAAAAAGCTCATTGATGATTTAAAAGATTTAAAAATCAATTTAGTTGCTCATCGGAAATATAATTTTTTAGGATCAATGCTTCAATATCACACGTCAAATAGTTTTAAGTATTTATCCAAATGGATAGAAGAGAAAAATAAGGTTGTTAAAGAATAAATTCATTATTCTTACTGTATTCCTTTACTTTATTAAAGAGCTTTTCGACAGTTACGTTAGGGTGATTAGAGACTAATTGATTTAAAAGCAATTGCATTTTCTGTTGAATCATTCTATCATCTTTACCATAATTCCAAATAGGGATAATGGTGTCTAAAAAAATATTCTCAAAGGTTAACTCACTTAATATGACAAAGGCTTTTGATGATCGATCTCTTAAAATAGTTTTAGGAAAATGCTGAATTCTAAAAGTATAAAGTTCAAATAAAGATCTTAGACTAATTATGGCTGTGGCAGGGTCATTTATGCCAGGACTTAGCGCCTTAATAGCAACTTCTGTTAATTGTCTAAAGCCGTAAAAATAGTTTTCTTCAATGGATTCACTCTCGTGGATATAAAGATAATTTAACAATTCTTTATTTAAATCAGCATTCAGTATCTTACTTACCTCGGCAATAGGACTTCCTTTTAAAATGGTGGTACCCGGAGTTGGAATGATATGTATAAGGCAGTTATTTTCTTTACAAAAACGTATTAATTCACTTTTTCCATAGCTTTCATAAATACCTGATTTATGACTGAATATTTTTATTCCATTTTCAATTTTAATTTCTGTTGATGATTCTT
>JACMOI010000163.1 GCA_014378105.1 Pseudopedobacter sp. | reverse complement strand
TGAAACTAAAAAAACCAACGAAGATGAAAAATACAGCCTCAAAAATATCACACGCATTAAGTAATGCTTTTGATTTGGAATTATTTATGGTTTTAAACCGAGATTTAAAAATTCAAAAAGCTAAAATGAAGCAAAAGTTTATTCAAATAACAACTTTAAACTTTGATATGGAGTTATTAGAAATTATTAAAAGAGATGCTGCTTATATCAAAGCTCAGCTCAATAATCCAGTTGTTAATTCGGCCCAAGCTAGCTAAAAGCACTATATATAACGATCTGAAATGAAAAAGTCTCCTTTATAAAGGAGACTTTTTTTATGATTGCTTAAAATTAAAACTCAGCATTTTTGGGGAAGCGTGGAAATGGAATCACGTCTCTGATGTTCGTCATTCCGGTGACAAAGAGCACTAATCTTTCGAAACCTAAACCGAAACCAGCATGGGGTGCAGTACCAAATTTTCGGGTATCTAAGTACCAATATAATTCGTCTTGTGGAATGTGCATTTCATCCATTCGGGCTGTTAGATAGTCTAAGCGTTCTTCCCTTTGCGATCCACCTACCATTTCACCAATACCAGGGAATAAGATATCCATTGCTCTTACTGTTCTTCTTCCTTGCTCATCAGGTTCGTTCATCCTCATGTAAAATGATTTGATGTCTGCGGGATAGTCAGTTAAGATGACTGGTTTTTTAAAGTGTTTTTCTACCAAATAGCGCTCATGCTCTGATTGTAAATCAGCGCCCCATTCTTCAATTAAATATTTGAATTGCTTTTTCTGATTTGGTTTTGATCTTTTTAGAATCTCAATAGCTTCTGTGTAGGTAATTCGCTCGAAGTTGTTTTCTAAGCAGAATTGCAGTTTACCCATCAAATCAAATTCACTTCTCTCGTTTTGAGGTTTTGATTTTTCTTCTTCGGCTAATCTGGTGTTTAAAAATGCCAACTCATCTTTACAGTTTTCTATGGCATAGGTAATGATGTATTTTAGTAGGTTTTCAGCCAAATTCATGTTGTCTTCTAAATCGGCGAAAGCCACTTCAGGTTCAATCATCCAAAACTCAGCAAGGTGACGTGTGGTATTGGAGTTTTCGGCTCTAAAAGTAGGTCCGAAGGTGTAAATTTCCCCAAGAGCCATGGCGCCCAATTCCCCTTCTAGCTGACCAGAAACTGTTAAATTGGCTGATTTACCAAAGAAATCTTCTTTAAAATCAATACTGCCGTCTTCATTTTTAGGCGTATTTTCGAAAGGTAGGGTGGTTACTCTAAACATTTCACCAGCACCTTCAGCATCCGAAGCGGTGATAATAGGGGTGTGCAAATAAACAAAACCACGTTCGTTAAAGAATTGATGAACTGCAAAAGCTAAAGCATTACGGACTTTAAATATGGCATTGAAAGTATTGGTCCTGAATCGTAAATGTGCAATCTCTCTTAAAAATTCTAAGCTATGTTTTTTAGGCTGTAAAGGAAACTTCTCCGCATCGCTTTCACCTAACACTTCTAGGGTAGCAGCTTTAACTTCTACGCTTTGTCCTTTCCCTAAAGATTCAACTAATAAACCAGTAGCAGCGATAGCTGCACCAGTGGTTATTTTTTTAAGAATTTCTTCTGATGTATTGGCGAAATCGACCACAACTTGTAGGTTATTCATACAAGAGCCATCATTGAGTGCAATAAATTGGTTGTTTCTAAAGGTTTTTACCCAACCCATTACGGTTACTTCGGTATTAAAATTTGTTGATTTTAAAATATTGGAAATCTTTTCTCTCTTGATCATGAACGAGTTATCTTTTACGAGGCGTAAAAATACAAACCTTTCTGTTAATCTCTGAAATTTAAGAAAAATCAGTCCAAAATATTTTATAAAAAAAGTAGGGTAACGTTAAGTTTTCGCGGGATCATAATATGAAGGAATTTGCAAAATCACTGATCGCTTTAATGGTTTTTGTCTTATTACACATGTATTACAGTAATATATGGCCTAAGAAAAAAGACAAATATGATTTAAAGGGTAGTTAATTAACAAATTAACTACCCTTTAATTTTATTAAAATTCTCGGCAATCGGATGTTACGAAAATAAATCCTTTACCTTCTTCTGCTATTTCATTACCATAAACTTCATAGATTTTATTGCCTTTCATTAACAGCTTAATAGGTCTTTCTGATGTTGATCCTTCTGCGTTAAAGGTATAATTGAGTTTCAAGGTATCGTTTTCTATTGTCCCTGATAAAGTTCCTTTGCTGTTGTCTTTCTCATAAAATTTATTCCAAAGTTTCCCTTCAATTTTTCCATTGGTATTCTTTAAACTTAGAAAAGCCGAATCATTTTTTAGGGATGCAGTGTAGCATTGTACATTTTCATTTAAAGTCAAGGAATCCGTAGTTGTATTTGTTAAAAGAGAATCATTGGAAGTTTCTTCTTTATGATTTGTCTGATTGCAAGCGGCTAAACCCATCAATAAGACGGCTGTTGTTATAAGTTTGATTTTCATCTTCGTAGTTTAAGTTTAAATATGCAATTTTAATGCCTTAATACCCTAAAGATGAAGCAATTTTTAATTAATGAATGGGATGGAAAAGATGATGAAGCCATCAATAGAAGAATGGATGCTAGAGAACAGCACCTTGCAGGAACAAAAAAACTAAAGAAAGTGGGAATTTCATTTTAGGAGGCGCAATGCTAGGTGATAATGGCAAAATGATTGGTTCGACTTTAGTTTTACAATTTGAAAACGACGGTGATTTTGAAGAATGGAAATTAATGAAATATATATCTTGAAAAAGGTTTGGAATAGGGTAGAGGTCTGTCTTTTGAAATTAGCAAATATTTAATTTAAAATTTAATTGTTAATTAATGTTAAATAAGGATCTTTTATAGGAGTCGCATTAAACCATTATTAAATCTTTCTATCCTACTTACAAATATTAAAAAAAAGATATGAAAAATTTAATTAAAGGATTCACTTTATCCACTGCCTTAGTCATAGGCTTAGCATTAAGTTCAGTAGCACAGACAACTCCTACTAACGTAACAAAAAAAGAACGTCCAGCTCGTCCGGAGTTAAATTTGTCTGATACACAGAAAGCACAAATGAAAGCTAACCGTGAAGCAGACAGAACTGCCAAAGATAAATTTGAAGCTACTCTGTCAGCAGATCAAAAAGCAATTCAAGCGGACAAAAGCATCCATGGTAAAGAAAAAATGGAAAAATTAAATGCTTCTTTAACAGCAGATCAAAAAGCCATGATGAAAGCTAATAGAGATGCCGCAAAGGAAAATCATGATGCATTTGCTAAAACTTTAAGTCCAGAACAAAAAGAACAATTTGGAAAAATGAAAGGTAGGATGGGAGATAGAATGGGAAATCATAGAATGGGAAATCATAGGATGGGAGACCATAAACGAGGTGGAAAGAAAACACAAAGTCCAACTCAATCAAACAACTAAGAAAATTGAAACCGCATGAAAAAAGCCGATCTGAATTTTCAGATCGGCTTTTTTTATAAATTATAAATCGGCTTAAGCCAAAACTTCTGAGACTAAATCTGCAGCTTCTTTTAATAAAATTGCTGAGAAAACTTTTAAACCAGACTCGTCAATTAACTTTTTAGCTTCTTCGGCGTTGGTCCCTTGTAAACGTACAATGATAGGAACTTTAATATTTCCTAATTCTTTATAAGCATCAATTACACCTTGTGCTACTCTGTCGCAACGAACAATTCCACCAAAAATATTAATCAATATTGCTTTAACATTTGGATCTTTTAAGATGATGTTAAATGCAGCCTTAACCGTAACGGCATTTGCTGCTCCCCCAACATCTAAGAAGTTTGCAGGTTCGCCACCAGCAATCTTAATGATGTCCATGGTAGCCATTGCTAAACCAGCACCGTTTACCATACATCCTACGTTGCCATCAAGCTTCACGTAGTTCAGGTTTGAAGCCGAAGCTTCCACTTCTGTTGCATCTTCTTCTGAAGTATCACGCATTGCAGCATAATCCGGGTGACGGAATAAAGCGTTATCATCTAAATCTACTTTAGCATCAACCGCTAAAATTTTATTGTCTGATGTTTTTAATACGGGATTGATTTCAAACATGGCAGAATCCGTAGCTTCGTAGGCCTTATAAAGTGACGTAATAAATTTGGTCATTTCTTTGAAAGCAGCTCCTGACAAACCTAAGTTAAAAGCAATTTTACGAGTTTGAAAACCTTGCAAACCTACTTTTGGGTCAATTTCTTCTTTAAAAATTAACTCAGGAGTTTTATCTGCCACTTCTTCAATGTCCATACCACCTTCGGTAGAATACATGATGATGTTTCATCCAGTAGAACGATTCAATAAAACCGAAATATAAAATTCTTTAGTTTCGGTTTCTCCCGGATAATAAACATCCTGCGCCACTAAAACTTTACTTACTAATTTACCCTCGGGTCCGGTTTGATGAGTTACTAATTGCATACCAATAATATCAGTAGCTCTTTGTTTTACCTCTTCTAAATTCTTAGCCAATTTCACACCTCCACCTTTTCCTCTTCCACCTGCGTGAATTTGAGCTTTGATCACTACCCAATCAGAATTAAAATCTTCTTTCAACTTTTTTGCTGCTTCAACAGCTTCTTCTGGTGTGTGAGCAACAATACCTTCTTGTATGCGTACGCCAAAACTTTTTAGAATTTGTTTACCTTGATATTCGTGAATGTTCATCTCTTGTAAAAATTTGAGGTGAAATTACTAATACATAGCTATACAAAAAAACTTAATCCTAACTATTTTGAGTTTTAAAGCATATTATCAAATTGCGATGATAATTCTTTTCTTATTTTTGACCTATGCTGAAAGCAAAAAATATTTATAAAAGCTATGGCGATCTTCAAATTTTGAAGGGCGTTGATTTGGAAGTTGGCAAAGGAGAGATAGTGAGCATAGTTGGTGCATCTGGAGCTGGAAAAAGTACCCTTTTACACATTATTGGAACTTTAGATCAGGCTGATAAAGGCGAAGTGAAAATCAACGGAACTTCCATCAATCAGTTAAAGTCTAAAGAATTGAGTGCATTTAGAAATCAAAATATTGGCTTTATTTTTCAGTTTCATCATCTTTTACCTGAGTTTACCGCATTAGAAAATATCTGTATTCCTGCTTTTATTGCTAAAAAATCAAAAGTAGAGGCTGAGGAGAAAGCATTTGAATTATTAAATATTTTAGGTTTAAAAGACAGAGCACATCATAAACCAACAGCATTATCTGGTGGAGAACAACAAAGAGTGGCCGTTGCAAGAGCCTTAATTAATCAACCCGATTTAATTTTAGCTGATGAACCATCTGGCAACTTGGATTCGCAACATGCAAAAGAATTACATCAGCTATTTTTTGATTTAAGAGATCGGTTTAATCATACTTTTATCATTGTCACTCATAATGAGGAGTTGGCAGATATGGCTGATCGAAAAATTACCATGAAAGACGGCTTTATATTTTGAAAACATTAATTACAAACGCTCAACATCATCTGAGTGCAGAGTTAGCTTATCTTTTAGCGAGTGCCGAAATTGTATTTGGCAATAATTACAATACCTATCCACAATTAGCTAGTATTTCCTTAGCACATGAAATTTTGAAGTTTTGTTTAAATGAGCATATTGAGAGAATTTTCCCAACTCATCCGCAAGAAATCAATGCGTTAAAAGCATCTGAGATTTTATTTGAAGAGTTTGGTATAGCAATCGGTCTTTCTAAATATACTTTTAATAAACCTGCTATTGAGGTGAAAGATTTTAATGAGTTATCATCAAAATTATTGCATTACGGATATCCGCAAAGAAAATTAGCAATTGGTAGGGGAGATTTATTAGGCGATTTAATTTTGATTGATGATGAAGTAAAGAATTTTGAGCAGATTTGGCTTAAAATAGCATCGCTCTCTTTTATTCAGTTGGGGAAGTTATTTAATCATTCGCATTTTCAACCACTTTTTATCTACCAAATAGACGAAGGTGTCGATAGGTTTAATTTCCTTATGGAGGCCTCAGGTTTAAAATCAATAAAGGCTGTTCCTGATGAATTAAAATCGGCCATAGAAAATTTCTTTGATTCGAATAAAATAGAAGGATTTTATCAAGTTTACTTTTCTGGCAACAATTTAGTTAGAATTAAAAATGCATTTGCTTAACATGATTGATTATTCTTCGATTCCTGAAAATAAAACGGCTATCATATTCGAATTTGATGATGTGCTATACCCTAGAAAAGATTATGATTTACAGGTATATTATTTGTTCGCCAATTTTATAGAATACTTAGAAAGCTTTCCTCCTTCTCAAGAAATGATTTCGTTTATTCAAAAGAGGTATGAGCATCATCAAAATCATGAAATGTTTGGGGCCATTTCCCAAACATTTGGAATTGATGAAAAGTACAATGAGAATCTTTTATTACTTTTTATAAATGCCAAATTGCCATTAAAGCTATTATTATTTAAAGAGGCACTAGATTTATTACAAGAATTGGCCATCAACAGGAAACAAATATTTATTCTTACTGCTGGCGATCCAAAACAGCAACTCAATAAAATTAAACAAACGGAATGGAATGGTTTAGATAAATATTTAAAAGTTTACTTTACTGACGAATTTGAGAAAAAGCCTTCAGCAGTGGCTATCCAAAATATTTTATTAGAAAATCAACTAAATAAGGAAGAAGTTGTTATTATTGGAAAAATTGAGGAAGATAGGGTAATGGCTGAAAATTGCGGTATAGATTATAAATCTTTATTTTAGTTGTTAAATCAAATAAAAACTTTATCGTTTCGTTTCACGTTAATGAACATAAATACAGACCATGAAAATAAATCATTTTAAAAGCATTACGGCGGCTTTAATATTGTCTATGTCAATTTTGGCATGTAAAAAAGATAAAAACACTACCATAACACCAACGCCGACTCCAACTCCTACTTTAGCAACAAGAGATGAATTATCAAAAGATTCGTTGTTTTTGTATGCAAAAGATATTTATTTGTGGAATGATGCTTTGCCAACTTTTGAAGTTTTTAAACCCCGAAGCTTTACTGCATCTAGTACACAATTAACAAATTTAAATAGTGAGCTTTTTGCAATAACCAGATATAAAATAAATCCTACAACAGGAAAGCCTTATGAGTATAATACTGATTATCCACAAGAAAATAAATACTCTTATATAGAAGATTTAGTGGCAAGTGGTAAATTAACTTTTGCTCCAAATCAATTGGCTTC
>JACMOI010000162.1 GCA_014378105.1 Pseudopedobacter sp. | reverse complement strand
TTCCATATTTCTGAAATTAATCAATATTTAAGTAAAGTGAAATTGACTTTTCTTCACGGTTGTTTCGTATTTTAAGGCTTGAAAGTCAATTTCTTTAATAGAAATAATTAATTCTTGTTGCTTTTCTCTCCTCTGTTTACATACCTTCTCAACAGGATATACACCTTCATTGCTTAATATGAACTTGTATCTCATCTGTCGCTCTTGGAGAAGATGCTCACTGCCTTTTTTAAGATATCTCGCTCCATAGTAACTTCTCGTAGTTCTTTTTTCAAAGCTTTCAGTTCTTGCTCTTCTTTACTAAGCTCTCTTTTCCTACCGAAATCACCAGACTTGGAGAGATACTCCCGTTGCCAACCACGTAGCATACCCTCATTTTAGTTATATTCATCGCTTACTGCCTTCAATTTCCTTCCTGAATTTAAGAGCTCTATTATCATTACCTTAAACTCGTTTTCATAAACCTTTGCCATAATTCTAAATATATATTTTATGGGCGTAATTAATCCGTCTCAATAAAGGTAGACACTCCATTGTCTCTTATTGTTATAATGGGAAAACGTGGACCATGCAGAGGATCTGGTGTGTTGCTTGGAGAAGACGATCTTCCATTTCCAAAAAGCTCGGTAGCCACCAAAAAAAATTTAGTGGTATCTAAAGCTTTTCCAGGACCAATAATCCACTCATAACCTCTTAATTTTGACATATAATATGATGGTAATAGCACAACATTATCCTTTTTAACATTTAAATGTCCTTAAGTACCGTAAGTGATGTGCGCTTTAGGTAAAACCGTACCGCTTTCAGATTTAAAGTTCTTGATGGTAAATTCATCTACGGTTGAGCACTTATCTGCTGTTTGCGCTAATATTTGTTGAGATACCAATAAAAGGAAAAATAAAAGTTTTTTAATCATAAAGAATTTTTGTTAAAAGAGTAATAATTCTAATTAATAAATTAAAATAGAAAATGTTTGCTATTCCAAAATTAAAAATGTGATTTTATAGTTTGGGGTGTAAAAACATTAGAAGGTATTAGTCTAGATTGGAAATATATTAACTTTTGTAGAACATTGATGATGATAAAGCAATCTTTAAAATTAGCTTCAAGAGCCTATGTATTTGAACCAAATGATGCGAGTATTTGGATGACTATTAAAAATATGTTCATAAATTTTTTTACTAATTTATGAAAGTAAGGAGCTTTAGCGGGAAATTCACCAGAACAAGCTTTTGTTGTTCAAATTGGTTTAGGTGCCACCGTGACCCCAAAAGATATTTTAGATGGTTTAATGTTAATAACCGTTAAAATTGCAATTGTTTAACCAGCAGAATTTATAGTTATAACTTTCCGACAACGAATACAACAATTATAATTAGGCATAATAAATCAATTTGTTAAATTAAAATATTAAAATTTTAGAAATCTTTAGTTTTGTTGGGATTAATTTTGAAGGTGCAAATTTATTATTTCAAGTATTAAAAATAAAAACAATCGTCAATAGCAATAATCTTAAATTTGCCTTACTTCAAACCAACAAATGGCAAAAAGCAGAAACACTATTCCAAGTAAAGATATCTCCTTTAAAGAACGAATTTCGGCGTTAAAAAACTTACCCAATTTCTTTAAACTGGTTTGGCAAAGTAGCCCAAGCAAAACATTCATCAGTTTTTCATTAAGAATTTTGCGCTCGGCAATGCCTGTTGCTTTGCTGTATGTCGGGAAATTAATTATTGACCAAGTTGTAGCACTCAATACAAATGCGCCATCAGGTAATTTGCAAGAATTATGGCAATTAGTAGCCTTAGAATTTGCCTTAGCATTGTTAACAGATGGATTAAATAGGATGATTAACCTAACAGATAGTTTGTTGGGCGACTTATTTTCCAATTATACATCTATGCGGATTATGAAGCATGCTGCGACGCTAGATTTAGACCAGTTTGAAGATTCCGTTTTTTACGACAAGTTGGAGCGAGCCAGACAACAAACCGTTGGAAGAACGGTTTTGCTCTCTCAGGTGATGAGCCAAGTACAAGATTTTATTTCCATGGCTTTTTTACTAACCGCATTAATTACCTTTAATCCTTGGTTGATTTTACTTTTAATATTGGCTATTATCCCTTCGTTTTTAGGTGAGTCTTACTTTAATAGTAAAAACTATGCACTTTCCAGAAGTCAAACCCCAGAACGTAGGGAATTGGATTATCTACGCTATTTGGGTGCGAGTGATGAAACGGCAAAAGAAGTGAAGATATTTGGACTATCAGATTTTATCATCGCTCGCTTTAAAACATTGTCTGATAAATTTTATACCGACAATAGTAAATTGGCTGTCCGCCGTTCACTTTGGGGAACTTTATTTTCGGTGCTAGGTACATTAGGCTATTATGCCGCTTATGGATTTATCATTTACGATACCGTAACAGGCAAAACAACGGTTGGTAGTTTGACTTTTTTAGCAGGCTCTTTTCGGCAATTGAGTGGATTAATGGAAACTATGCTTTCCCGATTTACCATCGTTTCTCAAGGTGCTATTTACTTGAATGATTTCATAGATTTTTTTGAGATTAAACCAAAAATCACTCAAAATCAAAATGCTTTATCTTTTCCAAATCCTATTAGAACAGGATTTGCGTTTGAAAATGTAGGCTTCCAATATCGCAATACGGATAGATGGGCAAATAGAAATTTAAGCTTTACACTTAAGCCAGGAGAAAAATTGGCTTTGGTTGGCGAAAATGGTGCAGGAAAAACAACATTGGTAAAATTGTTAGCTCGACTATATGATCCAACTGAAGGGCGTATTTTATTAGATGGGAGAGATTTAAAAGAATATGATTTAGAAGAATTGAGACATCATCTGGGAATCATTTTTCAGGATTATATCCGTTACCAAATGACATTTTATCAAAACATCGCAGTTGGTAATATTAATGAAATTGATAATGAAGAACTCGTTAAAAGAGCTGCGACCGAAAGTTTAGCAGATCAATTGGCCTTAAAATTTCCGGATGCTTACCAACAATGGTTGGGCAGAAGATTTAATGATGGCATCGAACTTTCTGGCGGAGAATGGCAAAAAGTAGCCTTAGCTAGGGCGTATATGAAAGATGCACAAGTTTTAATTTTGGATGAACCAACAGCAGCATTAGATGCAAGGGCTGAGTATGAAGTTTTTCAACGTTTTGCAGAACTCACCAAAGGTAAATCTGCAGTGCTAATTTCTCACCGTTTTTCAACCGCTCGCCTTGCCGATAGAATATTAGTCCTAGATAATGGGACATTACTAGAATCTGGCACACACCAAGAACTATTGAAAGCTGACGGCAGGTATGCAGAACTATTTAATTTGCAGGCAATGGGATATCAGTAATTTCAGTTCGATTATTATTGGCAATATATGAGAGATTCCTAAGTCTTCATTTGCAAAAACAACTGACGAGTTTAAGTAGTCTTAGATTTTAAGGGTAAACAAAATGTAAAAGTACTTCCTTTATCGAGTTCACTTTCAATTTTTAAAGTTCCGCCATGTCTTTTTATAATATCAGATGCTATATATAAACCAAGACCAACGCCTTGATAAGACATAGCAGTTTTACTAACCCGGAAAAAGCGCTTAAAAATTTGATCTATATTTTCTTTTGCTACACCTATACCAAAATCTGTAACACTTACAACAATATGATCTGATTCTATGTGCCCTTTTACGATAACTTGATCCGCTTCTGGTGAAAATTTGATTGCGTTATTTAAAAGATTCGTCACCACACGTTCAATATGAAACTGATCACCTGTAAATAGTACATCAATAGAATTCTCTAAAACGATTTTATGTTTGTTTGAAATTCGTTGAATACTTGATACATTTTGAATTAATGCTTCGGCAAACTCGAATTCTATTAGGTTAAGATCTATTTGACTCGAGTTAATCTGTGTAAAATCTAAAAGATCATCAACCAGTCTTTCTAATCGTTTAATACTTTGATTGGCCTTTAAAATTAAAGGAAAAGTTTTATCCGTCTTATTAACTATTCTTTCGAGCAATTGATTAGTTGCTTTAATACTAGTAAGTGGCGTTTTAAATTCATGACTTACAATATTGAAGAATTCGTCTTTTTTGATGTCTTCTTTCGTCATCCTTTCAATTTCCTTATTTTGGAAAATCAGTTCGGTCTTGGCAGTAATTAATTCCGCAGCTCGCTTTTCCTTCTCTTCGTCCTGAAAGTCAAGCTCCTTATGTGCAATAACCAATTCTGCAGCCCGCTTTCCCTTCTCTTGTTCTTGAAAAATCAATTCATTGTTGGCAATCGCTAGCTCTGCCGCCCGTTTTCTTTTTTCTTCATCTTGGAAATCCAATTCAGTGTTAGCAATCACCAATTCGGCGGCTCGCTTACCTTTCTCTTGATTTTGAAAAATAAGCTCCTTATTAATCATGATCAACTCAGTCGCTCTATTCTCCTTTTCCTGATTCTGAAAGACCAGTTCTGCATTGGCAATGATCAATTCCGAGGCTCGTTTTTCCTTTTCTTTCTGTTGAAAGAGCAGCTCGGAGTTCGCGACAACTAATTCAGCCGCCCGTTTTTCCTTTTCTTTATTTTGATCAATCAGTTCTTTATTGGCGATAATCAGTTCGTTAGCTCTGTCGTCCTTCTCTTGATTTTGATAAGATAATTCTGAATTGGCAACAATTAACTCGGCGGCCCGCTTCTCTTTTTCCTCTTTTTGAAAAATCAACTCCTTATTGGCAACTATCAGTTCGTTTTCTCGTCTAACCTTCTCCTGATATTGTACGTCAAGTTCTATATTTACTATCGCCAGTTCCGCAGCTCGCTTGGCTTTTTCTTTATTTTGAAAATCGAGTTCTATATTTGCAATGACTAACTCCGCGGCTCGTTTTTCTTTCTCACTATTTTGAAAGGCTAGTTCTATGTTTGCAATATCAAGTTCTATAGATCGTTTTTCTTTTTCTTCATTTTGAAAATCAAGTTCTATGTTTGCTAAGATCAGCTCGGCTGCTCGTTTTCCCTTCTCTTCATTTTGAAAAAGTAATTCTCTGTTCGCAATGTTTAAAGCTACAGTAAGCTCCTCATTTTCTTGACGCTGAAAAAGTAGTTCTTTATTTGCAATTAATAACTCATTTGAAAAATTTCTTGTTTTCATAATGATATTTCAACAAATGTCTGTTTTGTAAAATAAGGCGATCCATGCACCCTGTGTATTTGTAATTAGTAAAAAGCTAATCACTGTATTAAATCTCAAATTGATTATAACTGATTAGAAATATCATTGTCATAGAACATTGATTTTAGTCGATGTGTATTTACTTATATCCTCAAAGCAAGTGCCTATATCAATGATTTTTCTTTTTATTCGTATAATACTTGCATTGCATCATCTTCGTTGCTGAAATTATAGATAAATAAACTAAAAGATAAATATTTTAATAGTGATAAGTTTTGATGGAGCGTAAAATGAATATTAATCTTATTGATTTAGTTAAATCGTAGCTTTTTAAGACCATTACTGTATTAATATGACTAATGCTCAGTAGAAAACTTGGCATCTTCATTTTGTTTTTTCCGATTTGGCAATATCATCACACCAAAAATTAGCAATTTTGCGGGTTTCCTTTAGGATAATAGTTAAAGAATTGGTGGAAGTTTAAAATCTTTAAATCAAAAATCAATTTAAAATCTTTGATTAAAAGTAAGTCGTTTATAAGATTCACTTATTCACCAGTTTAGGTTATTTTTTTCAATCGTATCAGATTGAGATTTTTCTTATATCCTCGGATGCGCTATTTGTTTAATAGTTTCAGGTAAAACCTTTTTTATTTTAAATTAACTGAAGGTCAAGAATAATTTTTTGATTAAAATAAGATCAAGAAGTTATTTAAATTATAATTTATTTTGTGTTATACATTTTTGTTTAATTGTCTATCTATTATCTTTTCATGAACCAGTGTTTTGCATAGACGTCTTCTTCCTTCGGATAAAACATTTTTTTAAAAAGTTAATCGTCGTTGAAACGTATGACTTTTTATCATCGAAGAGGAAACCATTTTACAGTTTGCTAACGCCTTTCCTAATTTCTCCGATTATCCATATTCCATCTTTTAAAATATTATGAATAGCATAGGATTTAAAGTTTAAGTTTTCAAAGAGATTTAAAAAAACCCTTTAATACAGCCGCTTCATGTTTTCCGTTACTTTTCAATCCTCTTTAAGAATTCAGTTAGATGTCCATTCAAAAATTTCGAATCTTCTGGATTTGGAGCAGCGCCTGCTGGATGACCCCACAAAGAAGGGATGGGCGCAAATTGTACTTTAGGGATAAATTGCTGTTCATATTTTGCATCTTCTAAAGGAAAATATAAATCTGTCTCAGAGGGCATATATAACACAGGTATTTTGATAGAAGCCAAAGCCTTTTCCACATCTCCGTTAAAGCCTTTGGTATTTCCCACATCATTTGATTCCCAAGTCTTCATCTGCAAAATCAAATCATTCGCATCGGCTCCAGGAATAAAATTAGTTCTGAAATTACTAAATACTTGCTCAAAAGTTAGCTCAGGATTACTAGGATCTTTCCATAATTCTTTTCTCCACCATTCCTGTGAGAATAACCAACCTGTCCAGACTACTGCAAAAGCTTCTAAACCTTTTTTAGGCTCGGTTTTATAATCTCCATTTTGGAAAGCATCATCCGCTGTTAAGGCTGCAATTTGTCCTTCTAATCGTACAATTCCATGTCCGTATGTTTTAGCAGTGCTGGAAGTAGTCACAATTCCGTCCATAAAGTCAGGATAACTTACCGCCCACTGAAAAGCCTGTTGACCACCCATAGAAAAACCGATCACCGCTTTTAAATGATTCACTTTAAATACTTCTGTGAGTAATTGATGAACAGCTTCCACATTATCTCTAATGGTCATGATAGGAAAACGTGGACCATGAAAAGGCTCGGGCGTATTACTTGGGGAAGAGGATCTTCCATTTCCAAAAAGCTCGGTGGCCACCAAAAAAAGTTTAGTGGTATCTAATGCCTTCCCCGGACCAATGATCCACTCGTAACCACGTAATTTTGCCATATAATGCGATGGTAAAAGCACAACATTATCCTTTTTGGCATTTAGATGTCCGTAGGTACCGTAAGTAACATGAGCCTCTGGAAGAACCTTTCCGCTTTCTGTTTTGAAATTTTTTATAGTAAATTCTTGCTTCAAAGGTCCTTGATTAGGGTTTTGAGCAAATATTTGTTGAGAAACCAAAAAAAAGAGGAAAAATAGTTTTTTGTTCATCTAGAGCATAAGTTTAGCGAGTGAATATTTCTATCAATAAATTTAAAAACAAATAGTTTGCTTCTCTTAAACTAAAACTGTGATTTTTTTATTACAAAATCATTCGTCTACTACCACTTTATCAACGTAATGGGAATTCATAATACCTAAAACACCCATGTATTTAAGTTTAAAGGTAATTTGATCACCCACTTTATAACCTGCTTGGTTTTGATCAACATCTAAAACCAACATATCTGAGCTAGCCTCAATAATGGTAATCTTATCATCATCAGGAATTAAATACTGGGGATTACAATCTAATAGCCCTATATCTAAGATTGCCCGATAGGAATTTTTTCCATAATCTTCGGCCGGATATTCAGGTGTTTCTCCTGAAACGTTGAACCCCTGATCTCCGCTAGGAACTTTAGGTTTTTCATATAGCTCAATGATTTCTGTGTAGAGTCTAAAAACATCATTGCTCATCCCTTCTATAGTTTTGTTGGTAAATAGATCTAAACCAAAAAACAAAACTTCGCCTACTCTAAAATGATTGATTTGCTTTGGCAACTGTTTTTTTAACAATAGCGGAAGCGTAACACTAGTTCCTCCAGAAATCCATGGAATGTGGATATTGAATTTAGTTTCAATTAATTGCTTATACAGACTTAGTTGAATTAACTTATCCTCAGAAGGCATGATGCCATTTAAACAATTCAAGTTAGTCCCTAAGCCTACGATATTGATGTTGGGCAAGTTGCAAACCTGCTCATAAAAATCAGTTAAATTATCTCCTAAAACACC
Source organism: Pseudopedobacter sp. (assembly GCA_014378105.1). Lineage (GTDB taxonomy): Bacteria > Bacteroidota > Bacteroidia > Sphingobacteriales > Sphingobacteriaceae > Pseudopedobacter. The sequence continues at coordinate 25,807 of JACMOI010000162.1, read as the reverse complement.
TTCACGTAAATCCCCCATCTCAACCATGATAATAATTTTATGGATTTTCTTTTGTTTTTCGGCCTCTTTACTTAACAGTTGAATAGTTGTTAAATCTGAATTAAAACTTGCATCCGCATAACTAATTACATTGGGAATGTTACGCTTTGCAGGAGGTTTAATGTATACAGTTTGGGCATTTGGAGCTACTTTTTTCACCATCTTTAGATTGGTAATGCGGGTATCATGAAACTCAGAAACACCTAATTTTACCAATTCTTCTAAAAAGGTTTTATTACCGCACAACAATTTAGATACCACTCCCCACTCGATATGGTTCTCTAAAAACCAATCCTCGAGCATCTTGTAATTGTGTGATAATTTATTTTTATATAGTTTTAAATAAGCCATTATCAAATTGTTTTTCTTGGTATATCATGTGGTAGACGAGTTAATAATTCGTAATTTAATTGATTGCTCATCTCCCCAAATGAAGCCACAGTAATTGTACTATCTCCTTGATTTCCTATCAAAACGACTTCATCACCTTTCGCCACTTCAGGCAAATGAGTGATGTCTACACATAGAGCATTCATATTTACGATTCCGCAAATAGGTGCTTCTACCCCTCTAATCAAAACCTTGCCGCTATTACTTAAGCTTCGGCTATAGCCAAACGCGTAACCAACTGGTATAACGCCTATAGTTATATCGGCATAAGCCTGATAACTGGTATTATACCCTACGAATTCGCCTTTCATTACTTTTTTAACCGCCATTATCTGGCTTTTCCAACTGATTAAACGTTTCAAAGTCTGATCCGTTTCTCGACTATGACCATTAAAGCGGACTAGGGTTTCTTCGTTTGGCCAAAAACCATATTGCATAATACCTATCCTTACTAAATTACCAACGGTTTCAGGATAATTTATCATCGCAGCTGAACAAGCGCTATGTATATATTTAGCCTTAATGTCCGCATTTGCAAGCATTATTTTAGCTTCTTCAAAATGTTGAATTTGCTGTTGAACTCTAAAATCGTTCACCAAACTTTCTGCTCCGGCGTAATGGGTACAAAAGCCAATTAGATCAATATGTTTATCGTTTTCTTTAATAAATTTAAACACTTCTTGCAGCTGTTCTAATAAAAAGCCTGTTCTGTTCATACCTGTTTCTACCTCGATATGAATTTTAGCTTTTTTATTAGATGATTTAGCAAAATCAATAGCCTGTCTTAACCTTTCTAAATCGAACACGAAGATTTCTATTCCGTTTTCAATTGACCATTGCAAAGCTTGATTATCGGTATTACCCATAATCATTACATCCACCTGATCAGAAATTTGCGATCTAATTCGGTAGGCTTCATCAGTAGAATATACCGCAAAATAATCAACACCAACATCTATTGCCATTTTTACAAATGTTAAGATCCCGTGACCATAAGCATTCCCCTTCACAACACTGCAAAAGCGAACGCCAGGTCCACATTGATTTTTAATAAATTCAATGTTGTTTTTATACGCCTCTTGATTAATTTCTATACTAGAAGTTTCAAACATGATTTAATCTTTGTTGGACGATTTCCTTAAAAATTTTAACTCCATAAGGGATTAATTCGTCAGGAAAATCATAATCAGGATGATGTAAAGCTGGTTGATTTAATCCCGAACCTAAGCCAAACAAACAACCTTTAAATTTTTGAGTAAAATAGCCGAAATCTTCCCCCCATTTAAATGGAAATTCTTTCTCTATTAGTTTTAAATTAAGGCTTTGAGCTGATTTTCTCACTACATCTACACTTTGTTTATCGTTTTCGTTTGCATAAAAAGATTGTAAAAACTCGTACTCCAGCACTAGCTGATATTTAAGTGCAATATTCTTAACAGTTGTAATCAACTGATTTTCCAGCCCTTTTAATTGTTGATTTGTACAGCAACGATAGGTAAAATGGATCTCGGCATCACCAGCCGAAACGCCATAAGCCTTTTCTCCAATATTGACATGAATTGGGGTAATTAGTCCAAAATTGTCCGTTTTTGACTGATTATGATTCAATTCGTTAGCTTTTTGTAAAATATCGGCTACGGCTAAGGCAGGATTAATCCCATTTTCTGGTTCTGCTGCGTGAGCTGTTTTACCTTTCAGTTTGATGATGATACTTTTAACAGCTGCTGTAAAAGCTTGATTTTTAACAACAATACTTCCAAATTCTTCACCAGGAAGGTTATGCAGCGCAAAAACTTCGTCGAAATATAACTGGTTAAATTTAGAATCATTGAGCACCGCCTCTGCTCCTTCTCCGGTTTCTTCAGCTGGTTGAAAAAGCAAACTCACCTTTCCTTTTGTCAGTGGATTTTTCGAAATCTCTTGAGCTAAACCTGTTAAAATCGTCATGTGTCCATCGTGTCCACACTGATGACCATTACCTTTTAAAGCCGATTGATAAGAAAGTTCAGAAGTTTCTTGAATAGGCAAACCATCCAGCTCTGTCCTGAATAATAAAGAAGGACCATATTCTCCTGAATCAAAAACAACTAAAAAACCACTTCCACCTATATTTTCAATCAACTGACTAGGCTTAAAAGTTTTAATCTTTCCGATCAAAAATTTAGATGTTTCCAGCTCTTTTCCGGAAATTTCTGGATGTTGATGAATGTATTGTCGTATTTGGACTAATTCGTTTATCATCTCTGTAAACGCATTTCTAGGTATTTATTGGTAAATCCTAAACGCTCATATAATTTCTTGGCGGGATTATCAGGCTCTACATGCAAGGCAATATTTCCTTTAGCATGGCCAATAGCTTTGTTCATCAACTGACTCCCCATACCTTTCCCTCTTTGATTTTCATGAACAGCAATATAAACTAAAATATTCTCAGGAATAAAGCCATCCATCCCTGTTTCATTGATGATTACTGCACCCACTATATCCTCATTTTCTATTCCTAAAGTAATAAAGCCTCCTCTATCAGGATTAAAAACATAAGCAAGACATTTTAAAATATCTTCCTTTTTATCTCCAAACCTATCCAAATGCACTTCTAAAAAAGAAGCAATTACATCATTTGTGAATTTTTCACTTTCTCCGCTAGCTTGGTCTATTATTATAAATTCCATAAATGTCATTAATTTTCGATGACTACTTTAATTTATGACAGCTTAAACTTAAATTAGTTTGGCTTAAGCCCATTCTTTTTACCTCAATAATTTTAATAAACTCATGATCTTATGAAAGATAAAACTTTAAAAAAAATAAATCGATTGATTTTAAAAAAGGTAAGCGCTTAAATAAGATCTCATATTAAAGCTTTGAAGAATGCAAAAATACGAAAAATTATTAATTACTAATTATGGAGGTGCAGAACCGCTCTTTTTATCAAGTCGAAACTTCTATAAATTAGACCTTAAGAATTATAAAAATCAATTATCTTTAGCTTTTTGCGATAGCTAAATTTATGACTACCTACAGCATTTTAATTTTATTGAGTGGACTGGTAATTTTTTCTTACTTGTTTGATATGATTGCCAAGCACACCAAAGTGCCTTCGGTTTTGCTGTTATTATTTTTAGGAATTGGACTTAAACAGATTGTAACTTATTTCAATTTCGAGACTTTTGATTTCTTAAAGATTCTACCTACACTAGGTACTATGGGTTTAATCTTGATTGTTTTTGAAGGAGCTTTAGATCTTAAATATGATAAGGATAAAAACAAACTTATCAAAAAGACTTTCTTCTCAGCCTTCGTGATTTTGTTAGTCACCACTGGTGCAATTACGCTTTTACTTCACGAATTGACAGCCTATTCTTATCACCTATGTTTTATCAATGCTATTCCATTTAGCATCATCAGTTCGGCAATAGCTATTCCATCAGTAAAGAGGATAAAAAGAGAACAAAGAGAGTTTGTGATTTACGAATCTTCTTTCTCCGATGTAGCCGGCATCATTCTGTTCAATTTTGCCATTAGTAATGATAGCTACAACTTTTTAGCATTTACTAACTTAGGAATCGAGCTTATACTCATTATATTGTTTGCTACCATATCTTGCCTACTGTTGTTGTATCTAATCGGACGAATAAACCATAATATAAAATTCTTCCTCATCATTTCGATTTTAGTTTTGGTATATGCAATTGGACAAAGTTTCCACCTTTCGGCATTGATTATTGTGTTAGCTTTTGGATTGTTTTTAAATAATGCGGATGAAATTAGAATTCCTTTTTTTAGAAAATATTTCATCTATCCTAACCTATCTAAAGACCTAGTTCAACTTCATCAACTATCGGCAGAGAGTGCATTTATCATTAGAACATTTTTCTTCGTCATCTTCGGTTTCACTATTATGATAGATCAATTTAAAGATATTACCTTGATACAATACGGATTAATTATACTTTCTATCACCTACTTAATTAGGTTATTATACTTGAAATTTATTGCTAAATCGCCTTTAAATCCTTTGGTATATATTACTCCTCGCGGATTGATTAGTATTTTATTATTTTACAATTTACCTAAAGATCTAAGAATAAATGGTGTAGAAACTGGCCTTTTATTTTTAATCATCCTTTCAACAAGTTTGATCATGAGTTTTGGGCTTTTAGGTGCAAAAAAAGAAGAAGTTAATGCTTAAATTATAATGATTGGTTTTGAGTGCTTTTCTATTGTAAGCTATTTTACATATCTTTAAAGACAGTTAAAATATTTTTAATCCGGCTTTAAAAAAGATATTCTTTACATGAAATTGAATACTATAAATTTCCAGCAAAAACATAAAGTCAGTTCTTTTTTTGCAATAAGAATAATTGAAATTAAAGTGATTTTTTCCAAATAAATAATCAAATTCTATGATCAATCTTTGGAGATTCATTAGTCGGTTTAATGCATTCTTCCTCTTAATCATTTATTTTTCTATCTCATTAATCATGTTAATTAAGAATAATGATTTTCAAAGGGCAAGCACTTTTAATACTTCCAATCAAATTATAGGCTCCATTTATAGCAAAGTAAACGATATTAATAAATACCTCCGTTTGAGCATTGTAAATGACAGCCTTGCCCAAGAAAACCTTGCTTTACACAATCAACTCAAGTCATCTTTTTTTGATGATAGTTTAGTCATCAAAAAGGTTAATGACACTATTAACAGAATACAATACGAGTATATCGTTGCTGAGGTGGTCAATAAATCTATTACCTCCAGAAATAATTACATCACTATTAACCGTGGCGCTAAACAAGGAATAAAAAAAGGAATGGGTGTCATTGGACCAAACGGTGTTGTGGGGATAGTTTGGAACGTATCAGAAAACTTCTCCTCCATCCAGTCAATTTTGCATGAGGATACCAAAATTACTTCATCTATAGAAGGCACACCTTATTTTGGACCATTAATATGGGATGGCGACGACCCCAATATTGTGACACTTACGGATATACCCAACCAGCTCAATCTGAAAAAAAATGCTCGGGTAGTAACCTCTGGATATGGTGTGATTTTTCCAAAAGGTATTTTGATTGGGAAAGTCTTAAAATCAGGCGTAAAAGGAGGCGGAAGCTTTTTAGACATTTCAGTAAAATTGGCAACTAACTTTTATGCTTTACAGTATGTCTACGTGATTAAAAATAATTTCCAAAAAGAGCAGGAAAATTTAGAGCTTCAAAATAAGGAAAGTGTAAATGAGTAAAATTGTCATCAATATATTAAGGTTCATCATCCTGGCTGCTATACAAGTCTTTCTTTTAAAGAACATTGTTTTTTATGGGTTAAACATGCCTTATCTCTATATTCTATTTATTCTTTTACTTCCTTTTGAAACACCAAACTGGTTACTATTTTTTTTGGCTTTTTTAATGGGATTTACTATTGATTTGTTTAATGATACTTTTGGGCTGCATGCTGCAGCATGTACTATTTTAGCTTTTGTAAGAGTTGTATTTATTAGTGTTACAGTACAAAAAGACAATTATGATAGCGATCCAGAACCCTCCTTAGGTATTATGGGTTTCAGATGGTTTTTCTTTTATGCGTTAATTCTCTCATTGTTTCATCACTTCTTCTTGCTCAATCTAGAGGTTTTTAGATTTTCAGAAATTTCATCCACACTAAGCAGGGTAATTTTAAGTTCATTATTTACATTAACTTTAATTTTCATCTCAGAAATTCTATTTTTCAGAAAGAAACAACGTAAATGAATAGTTTTTTTAAACGCAGATATATTATTCAGGGGATTTTCATTTTAGTAGCGTTGATTTTGCTGGGTAAATTATTTTATATCCAAGTGATTGACGACCGATATAAGCTTTCTGCCGATAACAACGTATTACGTAAACTGATTATTTATCCAGCAAGAGGAATTATCTTAGATCGTCATGAAAAAGTATTGGTTCAAAACGAGCCTGTTTATGATCTAATGGTGATTCCTGGCCAAGTATCAAAAATGGATACTTTAGAATTCTGTAGTCTGATTAATATGACAAAAGAGAATTTTGACAAGGCCTTTAAAAAGGCTAGAAACTACTCCGTTTATAAAGCATCTCTTTTCCAAAAGCAATTATCAGCAACTACTTATGCTGCGTTTCAAGAAAAATTGTTTGAGTATCCAGGTTTTTTTGTTCAAAACAGATCTGTAAGGTATTATCCTGATTCTTGTGCTGCTCAATTTTTAGGCTATATAGGTGAGGTTAACGATAGAGAAATAGAGAAATATGACGGCTTTTATTCTCAGGGCGACTATATCGGTAAAACCGGAATAGAGAAATCTTATGAAAATTTATTGCGAGGGCAGCGGGGAGTCAGAAACATTATGGTTGATGTACACAACCGCGAACAAGGCAGCTTTTTTGATGGAAAATATGATACCACAGCAGTTTCAGGAGACCGTCTAATCTCGTCATTGGATAAAAAACTTCAACTATTTGGCGAACAGTTGATGAAAAACAAGATTGGTAGTGTGGTTGCTATTGAACCTGCTACAGGCGAAATATTAGCTTCAATTAGTAGTCCAAGCTATGATCCTAATTTAATGGTTGGCCGCCAACGAGGTAATAACTACATGAAGTTTTTAGAGAATCCATATAAGCCTATGTTCATCAGACCGATTCAGGCTGAATATCCTCCAGGCTCCATCTTTAAAGTAATAAATGCACTAGTTGCGCAACAAATGGGATTGATAACTGAGGATACTTATTTTAACTGCCCCGGTGGATACCGTTATGGTAAAAGAGGATTTATGGGTTGCACCCACGTTCACGGAACCATTAATCTTGAAAAATCTATTGAAGAATCTTGTAACACCTATTATGGAAATACCTACCATAGAATGATTGACCAAGCAGGGATGAGACCTGTTAATGCTTACACCAGATGGCGTAATGCCGTTATGAAATTTGGTATAGGGACTGAATTAGGAATAGATTTACCAGCAGAAAGAGACGGCTTAATTCCGACTGCAGATTATTATACCAAGATTTTTCATAATGATAAATGGACTTCGAGTTTTAATATTTCATTATCAATTGGCCAAGGCGAACTTGGAATCACCCCGTTACAGATGGCAAATGTAATGGCTATTGTAGCCAATAGGGGATATTTTTATAAACCTCATTTAATTAAAGCTATTGGAGAAAAGAAAATAATCAAGAAAGAATACACGCAGAAAAATTATGCAGGAATTGATCAGAAATATTTTGAACCAGTAGTTGAAGGAATGAGTAATGTGGTTAACTCACCTAACGGAACTGCCTACTTTTCTAAAATTGGCGATATTGAAATTTGCGGTAAAACCGGAACTGTACAAAATCCCCACGGAAAAGATCACTCGGTATTTGTAGCTTTTGCACCAAGAAACAATCCGAAAATTGCCATTGCAGTTGTAGTAGAGAATGCTGGTTTTGGAGCAACTTGGAGCGCTCCTATTGCTAGTTTAATGATAGAAGAATATTTAAGAGATTCGATTACAAGACCTCAATATTATATTGATAGAATACTAAAAACAAATTTATTACCAGAAATTAAAAAACCTATTGTAAAACCTGTTGTGAAAAAAGATAGTAGCAATAAGAAAACTGCCCTATTGGTGTCAGCATCAATAGCAAAAATTAAAGAAAATGAATAATCAGAATAGAAGCTTTTTCTTTAATGTAGATTGGCTTACTATCGTTCTATTCCTTTGTTTATTAGCCATTGGTTGGTTTAATATTAATGCGGCTGTATATAATGATGATCAGCCACTCTTTACGTTAGCAAGTAATTCGGGTAAACAATTGATATTTATTATTGCAGCAATTGTTATTGGGATAGTTATCTTATTATTAGATTCTAAGTTTTTTTACACTTTTTCTCCTGTATTTTATGGAATAACCATTTTACTCTTAATGGCCGTTTTAGTTGTGGGAAGAAACGTGGGCGGAAATCAGGCTTGGATTCCAATAGGCAGTTTCAGGCTCCAACCATCAGAGTTTGCTAAATGGGCAACCAGTTTATTATTAGCTCGGCAGCTGAGTACGATGAACTCAAAAATCAGTGATTTAAAAACTGTAATCCCCACTTTAGCCATATTAAGTTTCCCTGTACTTTTAATTATTCTACAGCCAGATGCAGGTTCGGCATTAGTATTTACATCATTAATATTTGTGTTCTACAGGGAAGGACTTCCAACTTACTACTTGATTGCGGGATTGATGATGGTGATCTTATTCATATTTACTTTATTGTATTCAAAGTTATTTGTCATAGTAGCGCTCCTAATTTTACTGTCTTTATTGATTTACTCATTTAGAAAAAATCAAAAAATCGTCGTTTCTTTCGTTATTGGTTTTGTACTTTCTACCTTATTTGTATTTAGCGTTGATTTTGTTTATAAAAACATTCTAAAACCACACCAGAAAGTTAGAATTGATTTGATACTAGGAATTGTAAAAGATCCTAGAGGAGCTGGATACAACGTAAATCAATCTAAAATAGCAATTGGATCAGGAGGACTTACAGGTAAAGGATACCTACAAGGCACACAAACAAAATTCAACTTTGTACCCGAACAAAGTACCGATTTTATCTTCTGTACTATTGGTGAAGAATGGGGATTCGTTGGAAGTGTTGTGGTCGTTGGACTATACCTTTTTCTATTATTGAGAATTATCTTTTTAGCAGAAAGGCAGCGATCTACATTTAATAGGGTTTATGGCTATGCAGTGGCATGCATTATATTTTGCCATTTCTTTGTTAATATTGCTATGACCATTGGTTTGATGCCAGTAATTGGCATCCCATTGCCTTTTATAAGCTATGGGGGTTCATCATTAGTTAGTTTTACAATTTTACTTTTTATCTTGATTAAACTGGACTCTACCAGAATGGGAGTTGTTTAATTAATTTATAAATTTTCTGTTCAAATAATCATATAACCTATCCACAGTAGTCGTCTTAGCGTCCCAATCATTTTTCTTTGCATAGTTTTTTTGGAGGAAATTATCCGCAGCTTCAAAAGATTCAAACCTATTAATGATTTCAATGGCCTCACTGTAAGCTAAATTATACCCATTAAAAAGCTCCTTGATAAAAACCATTTTATCATTTAAGCTAATCGCTGCTTTAAGATCATCAATAGCTTTTCCTCCAGATTTATTCGCTTTATTTCCTAGTTTGGAGGATAGCATTTCGTTTAAAGTCAATCGTTTTTCTTGAATTTTAGTTTCCACTTTAATTTCAGTCTCAATAACTTGTAAAGGTATTTCTTCTTTTTTTTGTTCGACTATAAAAGGCTCTGGTCCTAATTCTTCCTCTTCTTCAACATCCTCCTCTTCGGTTTCTAACACTTCTTCCTCGGGGTTATAGGTGGATTTAATTTTTAGTAATTTCTGCTCTTCTTCACTTAACTCCCTGTCAAAAACATCTTCAACAGCAATCCTTTTCTCGAAATCAAAAACCATCTCAGAAGGCTCTTCCGCAAAAGAAAAACTAAAAAACGATTTTTTTGATTCAGATTTTTCTAAGCTTTCTTTCTCGTTTTCAAACTTAACTTCCTCAATTTTTAACTCAGTTTGTTCTTCAGCAACTTTAGCCTTCAAAAGCTCAATTTGTTCTTTCACAACCTCTTTTTTCGGCTCAAATGGCAGATAAGTTGTTTTTTCTGCTCCACTACTTGCGCCTAATTTTTTCAATATCTCTAAGTGATCTGATAGAAAATCAGCATTGGCAGCAAAAAGTTCTAATTCTAATGCGCTAATTTCATCAACATGACTTAAATACTCATGTTGTTCTTTTAATTCCTGAATAATGTTACCTATTTTCTTAAAAATTTGGTGTTTAGTCATCATGATATTCAAACGTGTTTTTATCGCATTTATGTTGGTAAAATCGCTATCAAAAATAACATATAATTCTGATATTAGCCGAAAGGTTAAAATCAAGAGCAAGGGTAACATATGTTTGGCGAAGAAAGGTTAAGAAGACGCAGCGAGTTAGGCGGAAGTATTGAAGTTATTTGTGGTTCTATGTTTTCAGGAAAAACCGAGGAGTTAATTCGAAGACTACGAAGAGCACAAATCGCGAAACTGCAAGTCGAGATTTTCAAACCCAAAACAGATACCCGTTATGATGAAACCGCTGTGGTCTCTCACGATTTAAACTCTATTCATTCCACACCAGTAGATCATTCATCTGCAATTCTTTTATTCGGCAGTAATACTCAGGTTGTAGGTATAGACGAAGCTCAATTTTTTGATGATGAACTTCCAGAAGTTTGCGTAAAGCTGGCAAATAAAGGTGTCCGCGTAATTATTGCAGGTTTAGATATGGATTTTGAGGGCAAACCCTTCGGCCCAATGCCTGCGCTCTTGTCAATTGCGGAAGAAGTAACTAAAGTACATGCCGTTTGTATGAAATGTGGCGGACCAGCGCTTTTCAGTTATCGTTTGGTTGAGAATAAAAATCAGGTTTTATTGGGCGAAAAAGAAAGCTACGAGCCACGCTGTCGAGTTTGTTATAATAGCAATTAGTATTCTTTTTAGAAAAGCAATTTCATCGACCTATTTCCCGATAGTCCTGCTAATGCTTATACTGCTCTTGGCATTATGCCCGAGGCCGGTATACGCTTATATCAGGTTTATTCAACAAAGTTCCTCGCTTTTATTTACAACTGAGTTTATTTCATAACAATCATCTTGATCACCCGCTCCAAACCCTCAAAACTTACTTTATAAAAGTATATTCCGCTATTCAGATTGCTGGTATTAATTTCAATAATTTTAGTGCCTTTTGTTATTTGTTGATTATAAATAGTCGAAATCTTCCTTCCTGTTAAGTCATACATTTCTAAATTTAACTTGCCACTTTTGGGTGTCAGTATCTCTACTTTTGTTGAGCTTGTAGCGGGATTAGGATAATTTTGGCTCACTACAAGTCCAGCAGCTAAATTAGCTGGCGAAACTGCAGTTAAAACGGTCGTATATTTAGCTTGCGCTGCCAAAGCAGAATTACTGATATCCGTTAAATCATCACCCGCTATAAAAGCAAATGCTACTTTTACAGAGCCACTAGCTGGAATTTGATAAGGTCCATTTCCAATTGTAAACATGACATCCACACCAGATCCTGTACCCAAACTAACCGCTTTAACACCACTAGATAAAGTTTGGTACTTTTCCTTGATGGTAAAACTACCATCAGCTAAAGGATCATCCGCTATTTGATAAGAAAGTGGATAAAAAGCTGGATCTGCATTTCCCGATAATAATTTCACGCCTGCGTAAGGAGATAAAGGTGTGGTAGCATAGGCGTAACCCATTTTTAAACCACTATCATATTTGGTGATATTTTTACTTCCCTCATCCACATCCCAATCTGTAAATAATCCTACATAAACATTATTTAATGCTAAGGTTGATTTGTTAAAAACCTCGTATTCTACAATTACATATTTATCATCAGGTGCATTAGTGTAAGCTATTTGACGTGTCTTAACTTGTACATTTAAGGCCGCAGTACTTGCTCTGTCGTCTTCAACAGAGAAGCCTTCATAAGCGGCAGTTGTATTAGCTACTTTTGCTACCCTACTTACTTTATAAAAATCATTATTAGAATTTCCATTTAAGCCCCTAGCATTATTAGACACATGTGTCTCATCATTACCAATCATTAAAGCACCTTCGAAAAGTAAACTGAAATCTTTATAGATGAACCCTAAGCCATTAGTAGCATTATTCCCACTATACCCCACCCTTCCATTGCTAGTAATGGTGGTATAAACTTTGTTTACCGTAATATTTTGATAGTCCAAATTTACGGTACTTACAAAAAATTCCTTTGCTGTATAGTTGGTAGAATTATTTTGATAATTTAATTGAAATAGAATATCTGAATTATCAGCTAAACCGGATGGCAAAACCACTTTGAAAGGTCCAACCTTTTTTAATTCATCTGCAACAAAAGTTCCAGTACTAATTATAGGATTTAATATTTTAATAGAACTATTGGTACAAGTTAAACCAACCTGAATATCATTGGTTGTTTTTAAGACATTCTTCAAATTGAAATAATAACTTAAAGTATCGCCAGCTGCCAACGACCCATTCGATTGATCATTAACAATGATACTTTGTTTTCTAATTGATGGACCAATTGTGGCTGTTAGCGCTTTATAAACATTTAATCTTCCAGTTCCTAATTGATTGATGAAACTGCTGTTACCAGATAATCCATAAATATCATCCGTATTTTGTCTTAAAATCTCTCCTACTTGGATCCCGCTTAAAGTTGGATTTTTTGCTAATACCAACGCTGCAGCACTTGAAACTATCGGTGTTGCCATAGAAGTTCCGCTCTTATAACCATATTTATCAGCATTTATCGTACTGTAAATTGATGATCCTGGTGCAGCTATCGCGACATGGTATCCATAGCTTGAAGAACTCGATTTCACATCATCTGATTTTACATTTGCAACAGCAAATGCTCCCTGATAGGCCGCTGGATATCCCTTTTCGTCATTTCCGTCGTTACCTGCTGCAACCACTACTAAACATCCCTTACTTACTGCATAATTGATCACATCTTGTCCAAATGCTCCCCCACCCGGACCACCCCAAGAACAATTAATAATCTTCGCTCCATGATTAGCGGCATATACGATCCCATCGTATCCACGGTAAATTGCCCTACCATTATCATCAGCTCCTACTTTTAAAATCATTAATTTTGCTGTTTGTGCTATACTAGCAATCCCAACTCCATTATTAGTAACTGCAGATGCTAAACCACTTACATGTACTCCGTGATCTAAAGAATCGGCTGTGATATCGGGGTTATTATCTTCTTTTATGTTAGATGCGGTAGCACCAACAAAATCCCAACCATTGTAATTATCCACATATCCGTCTCCATCATCATCAATACCGTTTATAGGATCTGCTGTGTTATGATGAATATTTGCAGCTAAATCAAGATGCTCTAAGTCTGAGCCCGAATCTACAATGGCAATGATTACTCCATTTGCATTAGGTTGTATTGTCCAAGCTTGAGAAGCTTTCACCTGAGTTAAATAGTTTTGTATTCCGTTGACATAGGACGGATCATTTGGATCAGCAGTAGTATAATAAACAAAACTGGGCTCAGCATATTCAATGGTCGTATCTTTTAGTACTTCATTAATTGCCGCTTCAACAGAAATTTGATCTGAATATCCTATTTGATAAATTCTATTCAGTCCAATTTTATCTATATTTTTTTGATCAGAGAGTGTGGTTTTGCTTAAATCTCCACCAACAAAAAATGGCTTTTGATAGGTGATATTTAATTTAATTACTTTGTCAAATTGTTTTGTGCCAAACGTTTTAATGGGCTGAATTGGGTTGTCTTTATACTTAATAATTAAGGTATTGGGTAAATAATCTTTGGAGCTCACCCCTTTTGGCAAATGATAAGTCTTTACTTTTGGATCACCGGAACGATAAGTGAAAGACTCTCCAAGTAAAACCAATAGAACAACTATCAGGTATAGGCTCTTTTTCATGTCTTTAAAGATAATTATTTATCACAATTTTTGATTTGCTTAGTCTAAATTAGTCATTACATTAACGCTTTTATTTCTTATAAGGTTCTCTAATTTGCTTCTTAAAAGTTTAATGAGTTGAGACAATTTTAAAAGATAAAGAAATACCTTCCGATTGTTTTTGTAAATCGGATTTAATTTGGTGATTATTTGCTGAATAACTATTTATATCGGATCCCTTTTACATAGTAATTGAAATATTTTTATTTTTTACCCCCTCTTTAATGTTTTTAATAAACTATAACCGTAAATCAATAAATCAACTAGTTTATCATTGCTCTGAGTTTTAGTTTAATTCAGAAAAAATGCGTTAAAACATCTAAATTAAATTCATACTTTTAAAAAAAGTACTCTTTTAATTAAATAATGTTAAACGAAAACGTTTTATAATTTTTGATTTAACAATATTTAACAATTTGATTACAATTTAGTGACAATTTGATTAAAGCTTGGTGTTACCTTTACACCATGTAATTAGAGGATTACCTCATTACATTTTAAAATTTCCTATCGTTTAGTTTAGGTTTATAATTGGTTAGTTTAAGCTCCACTCTCCCCGTTTGGAGCTTAACGTTTTTATAGGGTTTTTTATTTCTGATATCAAAATATTACGAATATTTAGATCTAGTTTTTAGTAAAACCTAATACCGCTAATTTCATAACTTATTAAGGAAAGATAAGTAATTTTATTTTTGGAAAAATGCTATTTTAAGATTACAGTGTGACGTAATCGAATACCCTAATCTAGATTTTAACTTTTATACAAATGGTTATCCCATCTTTCTAAAAGTGATGGTTTTGCAAAGGAATTCGAATTTCCAATAGCCTTTAACTTCTAACAATCCATCTTTATTAAAATAAACAACAGAGCTCCAATGTCTACCAGAATTAGCATCATAAATAATTCCATCCTCCCATCTATTTGTTTCAGGATTATATTTTAGGTTTTCTAAGACATCCATCCCTAAAATCTTTTTTGATCTTAAATCCTTATTGGGATTATGGACATCACATCGCGTTTTCATTGGTCTGGAAAGATCATCAGCATCATTAAACCAAACTACTTTTGCCTTAAACTCATTTCCTTCTTTATAAACATTAACAATCACATTCTTTTCTGTAGATATCCATTTACCCACAATTTTTTCATCTTCTGATGAATGAGGAACAATAGGATTAATAACTAATAAATTAAATAAAAGAAGTATCGTTAAAGGACCAAAACTCATTACTTTTAAAGATTAATTGGGAAATGAAATTACTAACTCCCATTGAAAAATAAAATTTAAAAATGTTCTTAAAAAATATTTTTAAAGTGAATCTCAAATTAGAGTAAAAATTTTATATTTCAGATAATATTGCAATATTCGGTCCACTAATTAATTATTTACCATAATAAACCTTCATCACCTTTTCCGCTTTCTTATTTTGGGGTGTCCAATCATGATTATTGACTGGATCGATTCTTTGGAAAGAGCTGTACCATTTCCAGGCGAAACCCCCGGCAAACCATTTCTCGCCCCATAAACTTTTAAATAAAGCCTCGTAAGCGTTGGCTTGCGCTTGAATATTAACAGGACGGTCTTGATATTCCATCTCCCAACTACGCCAAGCTGGCTGATCCATGCTGCGATAGCCATATTCGGTAAATAGAACAGGTTTGCCTTCTTTTTGGCTGAACGACCTTAACTGTTCCTTTATAGGTTTCCAAGCCTTTTCTAAATCGTCAACTGCTGGTGTCTGAGCTTCTGAAAGCGGGAAATAACCACTCATTCCAATATAATCCAAACTTTTCCAAAATTTTACATCTCGATAATCGTCCCAATTGGCACAATAAGTTAATTTTCCTTTATATATTTTACGAATATCGGTCGCCAATTTCATCCAAAATTGAGGACGTTTTTTTGCTGCATTCCTGTATTCAGTACCTAAACAGATCATTTCCGCATTTTCTTTAGCGCCCAATTCAGCAAAAAGCATCAAATATTTTTCATAATCAGCTTCCCAAACTCCCCACTGTTCTTCGGTACCTAAATCAAAATCCCCAATCCATCCACGTTGCATCCAAACCTGTGGCTTGATCATCACTTTTAACCCTGCTGCATGTGCTTGCCTAATATTAGTTCGAATACCTTCTAAAGATTCACCCCAATATTGTCGGTTGCCTTCGTAAAAAACATTAGGTTCTGCTGGTCTGCTGAATGCATAAGGAACCAAAGCCACCCAATTAGCGTTTACTTTTTGTAAAGAACCTGTCCACGAGCTATCAATTGCTCTTGATGGAGCGGTGAAATTTACTCCAGCTATCTTTTTCCCCGTTGATTGATAATTAGATTTCACCTCAACATTATCCATTTTTTGGGATTCAGCGTTGCCACAAGCCGCTAAGAAAATGAGCGTCGTGAGCAGGTATTTAATGTTTCCAATAGGCATATCTGGTTGATTTTTTAAGTATTAAATTTCTATTATCCCAAGTTTCTTGTTTAACCAGAATATTTGGATAAGCTTGATCGAAATAATAAGTATTGATTTTATCATTATCTAATTTCAAAATAACCCTCCAAGATTTTTTACCTACTATATCTTTTCCCTCATCTTCAACTGATATAGTCGCATCATAGACTTTCAAGTTCCCAACTTTACTGGAAATTTGACTCTCTAATATTTTTGTTCCGAATTTTAAACCTGCTTTAAAGTTTAGGCTCCGCAAAGTATAATTCAATTGATCTTCGATAAGAAGATTGGCAGGTAATGCTTTTTCACCATCGCCTTCTCCATCAAAATAAGAATGGTATTTTAAGGTATAGTGATTCCCATCAGCAAGGTATTCCTTAAAAGTATTTCCGCACCATTCTTGAGAACCGTTGGTCATTTTATCCATCAACCAAGGTTGCTTAAAGTTAAAGAACATAGAGGTTAAATAGTGATAGGGATAGTTTTCTGTTTCGATTTTACAAAATGCATTTACCTTCATCACCTTATATAAATCCTTACGTTGATAATCATCTGTTTTTACACGAAATTTTTTATTGAAATCTTCAGCAACAGTAATGTAAGTATATTCGAAATTTCTCTCTTTATTGTAAACCGTTCTTTGTGCATCATAGATGGCTACTTCTGATAAACCATCGTACCATAATTTATTATTTGCCCATTCTTCATTAAAGTAGCCACTCAAATCAGATTTATTTTCATTGTCACTTTTACTATTTGCTGTATTTGAACAAGCAAAAAATAAAACGCTAATCCATAAGAAATGATAATATTTCATTCTGCTATAATTTTAAGTTTTCAACCTTAGTCTAATGTTTTAATTTAAACTTACCTCACTTGCCCAGCTCCTCTGACTACCCATTTTTCTGTGACCAACTTTTCTAAAGCAAAGGGACCACGAGCATGTAGCTTTTGAGTGGATATGCCAATTTCGGCTCCCAAACCAAAAACGCAACCATCTGTAAAACGAGTTGATGCATTTACATAAACGACGGCAGCATCAACTTCGTTTAAAAACCTTTCAATTTTAATTCCGTCTTCACTTAAAATTGCCTCAGAATGTTTAGAAGAAAATTCCTTGATATGCGCTAAAGCTTCGTCTAGTCCATCCACTATTTTTACTGAGCATTTTAAGGATAAAAACTCTTTGCCAAAATCATCAGCTTCAGCTTTGTTTAAAAAAGGATAATTAATTCGGTTTAAAATTGAATAAGCCTTTTCATCTGCAAAAATTTCTACGCCATATTCTTTCAGTAAATCAGCCATTTGCGGAATTAAATCTACTGAAATAGCTTCATCCATTATCACTGTATCTAAAGCATTACAAACTGACGGACGGGAAACTTTAGCGTTACAAATAATTTTCGCAGCTTTTTCTAAATTCCCTGAGCTTTCAACGTAAGTGTGGCATACGCCTGCTCCTGTCTCAATCACAGGCACTTTGGCGTTTTTTCTTACGAAATCAATTAAAGATTGAGATCCACGAGGAATAATCATATCCACATATTTATCCGCAGTCAAGAGTTCTTCTATAAACTTCCTGTCTACAGGTAAAAGCTGAACAATAGCCGGATTTAAATCAAAAGATTTTAATACATTTTGGATGATTAGGACCAAACATTTGTTAGTTTCGTCAGCATCCGACCCACCACGTAAAACACAAACATTCCCTGAGCGAATACACAAAGCGGCAACATCAACAGTTACATTTGGTCGAGATTCATAAATTACACCCACCACACCAAGCGCAACTGTTTTCTTTTGCAAGAACAATCCATTCACTAAAGTTCTTTCAACGAGAATTTGATGAGTAGGATCTTCTAAAACAGCAACCTCTCTCACACTTTGCGCTAAAGCATTAACTCTTTCTTCATTTAAAAGCAGTCTATCTTTTTTGGGGTCAGCATTTGGCATGCTATCCAAATCCTTTTTATTCTCCGATATAATTTTGTCCAGTTGAGCGTCAAGCTCATCTGCTAATTTTTCTAAAATTTGCTGCTTCATATTAGCTGATAATCCACTAATTTCTGCTGTAGCTAAACTCGCACTTTTAAGTATGTGGCTGATGTTTTCCATTTTTTTAAATCAACACAATATCATCTGCATGAGCAATTTCTACATTTTGTTTATTGTCCATTGTTTCTAAAACTTTAGAATCTATTTTAGATTTTGCTACCGCGATGCTTTGCAGGTTTTTATCTAAAATTTCTATCACCTCTCCTGCTTCAAAACTTTTAATCACTTTCAGCATCCCAACGGCTAACAAACTATGTCTGTTTTGTAAAGCTTTACTTGCTCCTTCATCTATCTGCAATTGCCCAATTACTAAGCTTCCACTAGCCAACCATTTATTACGAGCTGATAGATTGATTTTTTGAGGCTGACAAACTGTTCCAATTTTGCCGTTTACCGCTTGAATGATAGCTTCTTGGGATCGACCGCTAAAAATAACTGCTTTAATTCCCATTTGGGTTGCTAAACGGGCGAAAGTGAGTTTGGAAGTCATTCCGCCTAAACCTAGCGCTGATTTCTCTTTCTTTGCTACTGATAAAGCTTCAGTATCCATCATTTTAAATTCTTTGATGATGTTTCCATCAGCATCTAAAACTCCAGGAACAGACGTACTAAATAATAACAACTCTGCTCCAAATCCAACAGCAATTAATGTAGCCAGTTCATCGTTATCTGAAAATTTAAGTTCTAAATTACTGACCACATCGTTTTCGTTCGCAATTGGAATCACATTGCTTTTCCAAAGCTCCTCATAGGTTTTTTGGAGTTGCAAAAACTGATTGCGGTTTGAGAAATGATGGCGCTCGCACAAACTTTGTGCAATAGAAATACCAAATGGCGCAAAATACTGTGCATAAGTTTGTAACAAAAGTGGATTGCCAATAGCGGCAGCAGCTTTCTTTTCACTCAACGAACCACTATAATGAGGGAGTTTCTTTTTACCCGCAGCAACCGCTCCAGATGAGACCAAGACAATATTGTATATTTTAATCAATTCCGCTACCTGAACAGCAACATTGGCAATCACGGCTTCATCTATTTCCTGATTTGGAGTAGTAATGGATGCGGAACCAAATTTGATAACGAGGATAGGCTTTTTCAAAAAATTGTATTAAGACTCTAAATTAGAAATACGAGACTTAAATAGTAAATTTTTAACGGTTTTAATTTGGGCTAAAAAGACTGTAACTAAATTTACTTTCCCTTAACAGCTGTAATTCTTTGTATGGGTGCTATCATGGTTTCGAAAACTAAGTGATTTCCTTTTAGTTCTTTAACTAAAAACGGAATTTTTCTTCTGATTCCACCTTTTAAAATTTCTTCATATTTGATGACATCACTTTCAATAGTAAAAGTTCCTTCAGAAAGGATTTTACCACTCGAGTAAATCTCAGCTTTACCATCCTCATGAAAAGAAAAATAAGGCTTTTGCTCTTCGAGATCAGGTAAAGGATCTTGTATAGATTTGTTGGTGTATTCGATTTTATAATAATGCCAATTGCCAATTAAATTCTCTTGACTAATTACAGAGTGGCAGGCGTAAAATGTACATAAAGCAAATAAAACTATGCCAACTTTAAACTTTAAACCTTTCACTTTAAACTCCTCTAAGAACCTAGCTCAACAATCCGATCAAACTCTTCAGGCTTCAAAGTCATCACAGACAAACGTCCCTGACGTACCAAAGAAACATCCTTTAATCTTTCGTCAGCTTTGATGGTTTCTAAAGTCACCGGATTTTTTAAAGATTCTATCGGTACCAAATCTACAACCACCCAACGGTCATCATCTGTTGTTGGATCCTGATAAAATTCTTTGACCACCTTTGCAATTCCCACTACATTTTTACCTTCATTGCTATGATAAAAAAGAACCAAATCGCCCTCCTTCATTTCTTTCATATTGTTACGAGCCTGGTAATTTCTTACCCCATCCCAAAAGGTTCTCCCGTCTTCATTAAACTTTTCCCAACTATATTTAAATGGCTCTGATTTTACTAAAAAGTACTGCATATTATTTATTAAAACTTTTATCTTCTATGATTCCTATTACATTCCCGAAAGGATCTTTTATTTCTGCGACTTTGATATTTTCGCCAACATTTTGAATATCTTGATGTAATATTCCCCCTATTTCGAGGATTTTGATTTTTGTTAGCTCAATATTATCCACTTGCCAATAAGCAACAGGAATGTTTCCATAAATTACCTGATCTATGTCCGGATCTAATCCCAATTCATAATCATTTATATTGAAACCGACATAAAATGGTTGGTCGAAATATGGTGGAAAACCCAAAAGATCAGTATACCAAGCCTTTGCTTTTTCTAGGTCATTTACTTTATAAATAATAGTTCTTATGGCTTTAAACATTTTCTAATGGATTATTTTAAAAACTAATTCTTTCATTAAATCGCCTGTTTCAGTATTTCCTGTTGAATCTACCCCTTTAGATTTTAAATCATACTCTCTTAGCAAAGAAATCACTTCAAAGGTTTTCCCTAATGAAAAATTTCTTGCAGCCACCTCGTAATCCTTAATAAAATAAGGATTTACACCCAGCTCTCTTGCTGCCTGAGATTTATCTTGAATGTAATGATATTTCAAAATTTTCGTAAAGTAACCTGATAAATTCCCCATAATTAAAACCATTGGATTGGCTTTTGGATTAGCTTCAAAATAATTAATGATTTGATTGGCTTTAAAAACATCTCGCTTTGCTAAAGCATTTTGCAACTCAAAAACATTATACTCTTTACTGATGCCAATATTATCTTGAACTTCCTTCGTTCCAATTTCTTGACCTTTTGCCACATTTAGCATCAATTTCTCCAGCTCGTTGGCTACTTTACTTAAATCATTGCCTAAATATTCGGCCAGCAAAGCTGAAGCTCTTGGATTTATGTGATAACCTTTAGATTTGATAAAATCTTCTATCCAAGCTGGCACTTTATTTTCGTAAATACTGTTAGACTCAAAAACTAGTCCTTTTTTCTCAATGCTTTTATAAACTTTTTTACGTTTATCAAACTTTCCGTATTTATGACAAAGCACTAAAATAGTACTAACCAAAGGGTTTTCGCAATAAGCTTGAAATTGGTCTGCAGCTTTATCAATTTTTAAATCTTGAGCTTCTTTTACCAAAATCAATTGATAATCGCTCATCATGGGATACCGGCGAGCCGCATTCAAAACCATCATGATCTCAGTATCTTTTCCATAAAAAACAGATTGATTGAAACCTTTTTCCATTTCATTTAGCACATTTTCTTCCAAATAATCGCTAATTAAATCTATGTAATAGCTCTCATCGCCATGTAACAGATAGATGGGTTTTAACTTTTTGGCTTTAATGTCTTTGATGATATCTATTGCGGTCATGAAAAGCTAAATTATAAAAATAAGTTCTCTAAAATTTAGCATGTTGAAAATTCACATCGTATTTTTAACCCAATGTTTAAACCCGAGCCTTTAAATCTTCCTCCCTATCCTTTTAAATTGACTAAGAAAGACGACCAACTCTTTATTTTTGATGAGTTGCGGAAAAAGGATTTAGTTTTAACACCAGAGGAATGGGTTCGACAACATTTTATTCAATACCTCATTCTACATAAAAAATATCCAAAATCTTTAATTAAGGTTGAAGGCGGCTTAAAATTAAATAAGCTGCAAAAGAGAACAGACATTTTAGTATTTAGTTCTCGCGGTAAAGCCGATGTTTTGATTGAATGTAAGGCAAGTTCGGTAAAGATTGACCAAAAAGTTTTTGACCAGATTGCTCGATATAATATGATTCATAAGGTGAATTACTTAGCAGTAACCAATGGACAACAACACTATTATTGCAAAATAGATTATGAAAGTAATTCTTACTTTTTTATAAGCGAATTACCAGCATATCAATCAGTTTAATGAAACATATAATTTTTCTAGTGCAATATTTTTCTGTTCGTTTTCACTTAATTGAGTAGATGAAAATTTCTGATCTCCCATATATTTATCAAACATTCCATTATCCTTTTCTATAGGATTTACGACTCCAGAAAAATAAGGAATTTCAGTTTTTAACTTCCCATTGTTTAAATCGGCTATACGTCCTGAATAATCCCAACCAAAACCATAAAATTCTATAGGTTTTTTATTTAACTGAGTCAAATCAAAAAGAGAAGTTCCGACTTTAATACCGTTTTTATAATGATAGGGAGATTTATTTTGCTTGATTCCTATTACTGCAATTTTATTATCCTCATTAAAATGAATTACAAGCTCTTCATTTTTTCCGCTATCAATTAATAAAACCATTTCCTGATACATCCCTTCTAAGAAGAAAGAATCTAATTGAATATGTTCATTCCCAAATTTTTGAATGATATTTTCTTTACTATCCGTATCTCTAATAATTCCAACTCGACCAGAATCTATAATAAAATCATTAATTTGAGTGATATCCATTCCCTCCATTTCATTTTCAAAACCTACGGAATTTGCTTTCTTATTTTCTGTATTGCAGGATAAGAAACTAAAATAGAATAAAGATATAAATGCTATATAAGATATAAATCCTTTCAAAATTAAATTTTCATTATAAAAAGCAATTACTCTGCCTAAGTTCAAAAGTTTGATTATTTTTTGTAAAAACATTAATAATCAGAACCTTTTGAATTTAAGTCACGTATAAGAATCCAACCTCAAACAAAAACAATTATGAAGCAAAGTATTTACATTCAATTTGAGCAATACCTTTTTTTCAAAAAAGTGATGCTAGCTTTATTAATTGCCTCTCTTTCAACGGCATTAGTCGCTTATGTATTAAATTCAACTTCTACCATAACAGAGTTGACAGCTTATTACATTTACACTTTAAGTTCATTTCTCTCCGTATTTTCTATTTATCATCTGTATACCGAAAAGTCTACTGATTATATTTATTTAACAGAAGATGAAATTTGGTTTAAAGAAAAGGAACAAAATGAGACTATTTGTTTAAAATACGATCATGTAGATCATTTCGAAACCCGGTTCTCTGAAATTATCTTTTGTACCAAACAAGAAGAAAAAATGGTATTGCCTTTAAATAGCATCCGTGATGAGAAAAAACGGTGGGAAATTAAAGAGTTCTTAAGAAATCACATTCGCCAAATCAGAGATCAAAAAATGACCCTGTTGGCATCTGCATAAAAATACGTTTTGGTTTAGTTAATTTAGTGAATCTCCTGCTTGGTAAACAGGGGATTTCTTATTTATAAAGCTCCTAAACTTTCTTCCAGAATCTGAATTTTTGCCTCTGCATCAGCTTTTTTATTTTGCTCGTTTGCTATAATCTCAGGCTTGGCATTTTGCACAAAACGTTCGTTAGAAAGCTTTGCGTTAACTGATTTTAAAAAGCCTTGCAAATATTCTATCTCTTTTACGATACGATCTTTCTCAGCTTCGACATCAATATTTCCTTCTAACGGGATAAAGAACTCGTCTCTGCCAGCCATAAAAGCTGCTGCACCTATCATTTTATCAACTATAAAATTCAACTCCGTGATATTGGCCAATTTGAAAATGATATTTTGATATGCTTTAAAATCAATTTCCGAATTTACTTTCACGGATAATGTCAAAGCTTCTTTGGGAGAAATTTGTTTCGTGTTTCTTACATTTCTAATTTCAGAAATGATTTGTTTCACCACTTCCACCTCGGCTAAAAGTTTCTCATTTTTAATTGATGAGGCATCTGGCAATTGTGCTACAATGCAGCAATCTTTCTCTGCTCTTTCACCAAACAATTCATCATGCCAAAGCTCCTCACTTAAAAAAGGCATAAAAGGGTGAATCACTTTTAAAATATTTTCAAAAATTCTAATGGTTGCCTCGAAACTCGCTTTATCAATAGGTTGCTGATAAGCGGGTTTCACCATTTCTAAATACCAAGCACAGAAATCATCCCAAACCAGTTTATAAGTTACCATTAAGGCTTCTGATAAACGATATTGAGAAAAATTATGCTCAATTTCTGTTAAAGCCTCGTTAAATCGAGATTCGAACCAAGCAATAGTCGTCTCATTTGGATTGGATTGACTTTCATCTACTTCCCACCCTTTTACCAAACGGAAAGCATTCCAAATTTTATTTGCAAAGTTTCTTCCTTGCTCACAAGATGACTCATCAAACATGATATCATTCCCGGCCGGAGAACATAAAAGCATGCCTACTCTTACCCCATCTGCACTATATTTTTCGATTAAATCTAAAGGATTTGGAGAATTTCCTAATGATTTAGACATTTTACGACCCAATTTATCTCTTACAATCCCAGTTAAATAAACGTTCTTGAAAGGAATTTCTCCTCTGAATTCATGACCCGCCATAATCATTCGGGCTACCCAAAAGAATAAAATCTCTGGAGCAGTTACCAAGTCATTTGTCGGGTAATAATAGTTTAAATCTTCATTTCCTTCACTATCTGGATTTCCAAAAACAGTGGGATCGAAAACAGAAATCGGCCACAGCCAAGAAGAAAACCAAGTATCTACAACATCTTCGTCTTGTTTTATCTTTTTTAGTGCATTCTGAATTGTTTCTTCGCTCCAATTTTCCTCATCCTGTTTGTAAATTTTATAGAATTCTTTTTCTGCTTCAATTCTATTTTTAGCAACTACAGGTTCTAATGTCTTATAGCCTATCCTTTCACCGTACCAAGCTGGAATTTGCTGTCCCCACCAAAGCTGACGAGAGATACACCAATCCTTCACATTCTCCATCCAATGACGATAGGTATTGATAAACTTGTCGGGAATGAGTTTGATGTCGCCATTGTTCACATAATTTAAAGCTGGACCAGCCATCTCTCCCATATTACAAAACCATTGCATAGACAATTTAGGTTCGATAGCAACATCAGTTCTTTCAGAAAAACCAACCTGAGATTTGTAATCCTCTACCTTTTCTAAAACTCCGGCATCTTCTAAAAGCTTGGCGATTTTTTTCCGGGCAATAAAACGATCTTCACCAACAAGAATTTGAGCTTTTTCATTTAAGGTTCCATCATCATTTAAAATATCAATAACAGGTAAATGATGCTTTATACCTAATTCATAATCGTTCAAATCATGAGCAGGCGTAACTTTTAAACATCCTGTACCAAAATCCATGGTTACATATTCATCTAAAATAACAGGGATTTCTCTATTAATTAAAGGCACAAAAACTTTCTGACCATGTAAATGAGTATATCTTTCATCATTCGGATTGATACATATTGCCGCATCAGCCATGAT
>JACMOI010000161.1 GCA_014378105.1 Pseudopedobacter sp. | reverse complement strand
TAAATCATGATAGAAAATAAAGTTATCTCCATTATTTTAGGTGGCGGACAAGGCTCTCGTCTTTCTCCACTTACTGCCACCCGTTCAAAACCAGCCGTACCCATTGCTGGAAAATACAGATTAGTTGACATTCCAATTTCTAACTGTATCAATTCGGGTTTAAGAAGAATGTTTGTATTAACGCAGTTCAATTCTGCGTCCTTAAATAAGCATATTAAGAACACGTATAACTTTAGCTTTTTTAGTAATGCTTTTGTAGATATTTTGGCTGCCGAACAAACTCCCGGAAACACTGGTTGGTACCAAGGTACAGCAGATGCTGTTCGTCAAAGTTTACACCATTTAAAACAACATGATTTTGAGTACATTTTAATACTATCTGGAGATCAGCTTTACCAAATGGATTTTAGAGAGATGATTCAAAATCATATTGATAAAGGAGCCGAGATTACCATTGCCACCATCCCAGTAAACGCAAAGGACGGAACCAGTTTTGGTATTTTAAAGGCGGATGAAAATCAATCTATTACATCATTTACTGAGAAACCAAATGCAGAAAAAATCGTTGGTTGGGAATCTGAAGTAGGTGAAGAAATGGTATCGCAAGGTCGTTTATACCTCGCTTCAATGGGTATTTATCTTTTTAATAAGGATGTATTAATTGGGATGTTGGAAGGTAACGAACGACATGATTTCGGTAAAGAAATAATCCCAGATGCGGTGGGAGTAAATAAAATTATCAGCTATCAGTACGAAGGTTATTGGACAGATATAGGTAATATAGATTCTTTCTTTGAGGCTAATTTGGGTTTAACAGATGACATTCCAGAGTTCAACCTATTTTCTAAAAGTCCGGTTTACTCTCGTTCAAGAATGTTACCACCATCAAAAATATCTGGTACTAGATTAGATAAAGTAATTATTGCCGACGGTTGCATCATCAATGCTGATGAAATTACACACGCTGTTGTAGGCATCAGAACACGTATTGGTAAAGGCACAAAAATAACTAACTCTTATGTGATGGGAAGCGATTATTACCAGACCATAGCAGAAATTGAAGGCTTGGTAAAGTCACATAAACCTCTAACCGGAATCGGGGAAAATTGTATGATTAATAATGCAATCTTAGATAAGAACTGTTTTATTGGTAACAACGTAGTCATCAATGGCGGCTCGCATTTAGTGGACGCGGACCACGAAACATATACCGTAAAAGAAGGAATTGTTGTGGTGAAGAAAAACGCTGTAATTAACGATGGAACCGTTATAGGATAATCAGGGTTCAATATAAACATTAACAAAAAAGGAGCTTTAAGCTCCTTTTTTGTTTGTTATAAAGTTATCGCTTTCGAAATGTCGTCAGTAATTTCTAATAAATGTAAATTCAAACCAGCATCGGCGAAAGCCTTTTTAGCATAATCATGATCTATTTTAATGAAACCAAAAGTATCGTAGTGCATGCCAATGATATTTTCACATTTAATAAAGTCAGCTGCTATTACAGCATCATCTATACCCATTGTGAAATTATCTCCGATAGGTAAGAAAGCATAATCAATTTTATTTAACTCGCCCGTTAATTTCATTTCTTGATTTAAGGAAGTGTCTCCAGAATAGTAGATCGTTTTACCCTCTGCCTTGATAATAAAGCCAGCAGCAGTTCCGCCATACGTACCATCGGGTAATGAGTTTGAGTGCGATGCATAAACCATTTTTACGGTTCCGAAATCGAATGTCCAACTTCCTCCTAAATTCATGGGGTGGCCATTTTCAATTCCTTGTTTTGCGCACCAATCGATAATCTCAAATGAGCTCACTACTTTTGCTCCTGTCCGTTTTGCAATCGTTACTAAATCTGCAACGTGGTCGCCATGTCCATGGGAAATTAAAATATAATCACAAGAAATTTCATCCGCTTTAATGTGGCTGGCTAATTCATTAGGAGATATAAAAGGATCAACTAATATTTTTTTACCAGAAATTTCAAATAAAAATGCTGAATGTCCTAAATAATTTATTTTCATAATTGTATTCGTTTTGTCTATGAAACTATTTTTTACCAAAAAGGTTTCCCAAACCACCCATTCCACCTAACATTTGTTGCGTAACGGCAGCCATTTCTGCTTGTGAAACATTTTCTGCTTGATCCAAAGCTTTATTAATAGCCACAACTAACAGATCTTCTATTCCTTCTTTTCCGTTCTCTTTTAAGAAGTCTTCTTTTATTTCAATCGACTGAATAAGTTTGTTAGCAGTTGCAGTTACTTTAATGGCGCCTCCTTCAACCTCGGCAACTACACTGATGTTTGCCAATCTTTTTTTTACCTCTTCAGCTTTTTGCTGAGCTTCAAATATTTTATCGAACATAATGATATCTTTTAATGAGTGTGCAAATCTATAATTTCTATTAATCAAATAAAAACGGACAATTTTTTAAACAACAAAGGGATGAGCTCAATTTTGAGCCCATCCCTTACCATCAAACTAATCAGAAAAAATTATCTTAAGGCTTTTGCTGAAATAAAAGCTCCAGAGGCATTAAATACAACAGCATACTTAGTCATGTTGGCATCAATAATTACCAAATATCCTTTTACAACGCCATTATCCACATCAGAAAAAGCTTTCTTAAAAACATAGTTAGGATAAGTTGTACTTAAATAGGTGGTCACACTTGAAGGCAGAGCCGATTGTGCAATTTCTTTGTCTTTTCCGGGGTGATTTGGCAAAACGTCTCTTTTAATAAATGTTGCATCAGCTTTAAAAGCAGTGGCGAAGAAACTCACATTTTTACTAATGACGATGATGCTTCCATCTTTATTTGTAAAAGCGCCTTTTAAAGTATCTTGTGCGTAATTAGTTTTAAAATAGGCTTTAATACTAGCAGGTAAAGCACTAATCGCTATGGTGTCTCTTTGCTTTCCGTCTCTATCATCAAAACATCCACCATCGTGATGATCTCCACCTTTCTTCATATCACGACCTTCCCTTAACTCTAAAACCTTGATGAATACTCCCGCAGCATCAAACTTTAAAGCAACTGGTTTACCATTAAAATTAATGCCAACAACATAAGCATCTAAAGTATTGGTGCTGATGGTGGTTGTGCTAAATGCTTTTATAAAAGTATAACCAGCATAATTTGTAGTTAAATAAGTGTTGATTGATGTAGGTAGTGATTCTGCTTTTACATTGGTTCTTTTGTGGTCTTTATGACAAGCATCCATGGCATAAAGAGAGTCGTTTGTAGATGTCGTGGTTTGTAAACCAGCTACCGTATTTGTTGATGCAATGGCTACCGCACCTAGTTGAGTTCCGAAATCGGTAATAGTTCCAGTATCCGATTTTTTACATGCAGTAAAGCCCACTGCTACTAAGGCTAGGAGCGCAATTGAGTTTCTAAGATTAAATATTGCTTTCATTTTCTTTTTTTTAATTGTGAAATTTTTTATTCAGCTGATTTACTACAATACCGAAAAATTGAAGTGCTACCCTCAAAAAAATTAAAATAAATGAGTAGGTATTTTGGGAAAAGACTTTTTTTTGATAAATAAAAAACCTGAGGCTGTTGAGTAACTTCGTGTTTTGTATAATTTGGACAAATAGAGAGAGGGTAGCTTTAAAAGCAGTAGATTTTTAAATCCGATCCTTTCAATTTTTTTGAATAAAAAATGGCTGCCTCAAAAGTTGAAACAGCCATTTAAATGATACAGAATAGTTTTTTTAATCTTTTTCTTTAAAATCAGAATCTGAAAGCTTTTTAAGATTTTGTTTTGCTTTTTGATAAATGGCAACATTACTTTTACTATTAAGTACAATTGTACCATTAGTCTTTGTTGCAGCGTCTAAATCTGCATTGCTTACTCCATTTAATAATAAATTTAAATGAAGGTTGATTAAGCTGTTATAATCTTTTGTACTATCAAAAGTAAAATTTCTACCCTCTACTTCTACCTCAAATTGATCGCCGCTTTCATCATCAGCAAAAACTATTGGAGTGGTTCCATAAGTTCCGCTTAAATAGACTCCTGGATCTTTAGCTCCTTGTGGAGCGCCAATCTCCAGCTCAAGTTTAATTTTACTATATACACCAGAAGGAATGGTAAAATCTCCAGCAGAGGCATTTACATTAAATAAATCTACTTTTCTTGATCCTTCAGATTTATATTTGATCTCAGTAGCATTGTCTTTAGTGGCTTTAAAGTCAATTTCAGATACATATACATATCCAGAGGTCCAAGTTATACCGGTTGGAACAGTGTTGGTTGAAACGGCCGCACCAAAGGTTTTTAAATCCGAAGTATTTGCAGTTTTTACTACACCAGAGTTTGCTGCATTAAATTGGAGAGATAACTTTCCCGAACCAGAAGTACTGCTCTTTTTACATGAAGCTAATACGGTAACTGCTAGCAAAACAAAAGATATACTCTTAATGATATTGCTAATTGAATTTGTTTTTTTCATGATTTTTAATTTTTAGTAATTAATGTTTAAACGATCAAATTTTTTAAAAGTTGCAGTTGTTAAACAGCAATTGAATGATTGATATGGATACTTATCAATTAGAATGCCAACCTCAAAAAAGAAAAAATTAAAGCGAGAACTTTAAAAATAGCGTAGGCGTAAAAGGAACTGCCTGAGAATAGATGTTTAAAGTGTTTTGTTCTGTAGGGATTCTTTCGAAATTACTGGATTTGATATTTTGTGTATTAAACAAGTTTAAAATGGAAACACCGGTTTCTAAATGATAGCGCTTTCTCGAAAAGCGATAAGTAGCAGCAACATCAAATCGATTATAGGCCAATTGGTTGGTATTTGGGTTATCCAAAGGGTTTGTACTGGGAAATCCCGAACCATAAACATAATTTGCAGAAAGATAAAAAGGAGAAAGATTTAATACGCCCGCAAACTTCAACTCATGTCTTTGATCTTGTGGCGCTCGTCTATAAATTTGTATAGTTTGTTTATTTACTTTTTTAGGAAAGCTTTCCTGCGTACTACTTAAAGAATAAGAAATCCAAGCCATGTTTCCCTTATACTCCTTTTTAATTAAAAAATCTATTCCAATTGCCCTGCTATCACCAGCAATAGATTTTCTACCCGCTCTACCATCAACAAAACGAGTAATGCCAATGGTATTTTTTAGGTATACATCAGTATTAATCCAAAATTGATTTTTTTGAAAAGAAGATCCTAAGACCCAATGTTGGGAACGATAAACCGGTACATTTTTACCATCGCTAACGGTCCATTGATAATGGAAATTCCCTTCATCATCTACTACGCCATTGTAGGCGATAAACTGATTGTACAAGCCCCATGAAGCTGATATTTTAAAGTTTGGATTAAACTCATAAGAAGAAGCTAATCTTGGCTGTACATAAACTTTTTGAAGTTCTAAGTCTAAATCAGCCCTGATACCAGGCGTAATTTTAAATTTTGGAGAAATAAAATAAGCGTCTTCAATAAACGAATAAATTCGGTTGCTTTCATATAAATTACTAAGCTTTTGTATTTTGGAAGAGTCTTGTTTTAAACTGGTTCTATTGTTGATGAAACCAAAACCTAAAAGCAAATTAGAGTTTTTTGTAGCAGGCAATTTATGCGTAAACTTTACACTAGTTTCTTTGATATCATTCCTGATTAATTCAGCACTTTTTTTCTGGAAGCTAACATCCTGGGGTTTTTTTAGATCAACATTTTCTGAAAAAAAACTATTTAATCCCGATGTAGCTACGGTAACATTAGAAATGCCTCCATTTGCCCAATTTTTAGAATAAAAAGCTGCCCCACCAAATTGCTTATTTTTCTCTAGGTTCGACCCATTGATATTATAATTATATTGATTGGTGGAGTAAGATGAGGTGAAATTATCGTTTCCTGTAAATAAACTCAAATAATAATCATCCCCTTGGTCAGACCGTCCAGAAAATTTTAAATTATAATCTTCAAAATCATACTTAGGTTTTACTGTTAGATCTATCAGCTTAGTAGCGTTGTTATTATTATTCGGAGGCGGTGCTAAACTATAACTATCATACAAATTATAATAAGTTTGTCGCCCAGCAATTACTAAGGAAGTATTTTTAAATAAAGGTGTACTGGCCGAAAGATTTAAGGTTAGATTATTAACAGTTGCCTTTAAAGTTGGCTTTATAATACTTCCATCAACACCAGTAATGTTTACTATTCCTCCAACTCTATCGCCTTGTTCCACACCATAACCGCCTTTCTGTATCGATAAATCTTTAGTGATTAAAGGGTTGATGGCTCCAATGTTATCGTTAAAGTTTTTTAATCCAAATACTGTAAAGCCATCGAAGGAAAGCTTGGTTTGCCCACGATAGCTTCCCCAAATTATTAAGTCGTTGGACTGCTCGCCAGCGGCTAAAATGCCAGGCTGCAAACGCAATAAATTATAAACGGAGTTATCGCTACTACCTGGTAAATACTGTCCTATCGTATGGTTTATTTTTAAGCTCCCTGCATTGTAAGTGGTATCTAATGTTTTCTTAGATTGTTCGTCAGATAAAACCACCTCTTTTATATTAATACTATTTTGAAAGAGCTTTATTGTTAAATTGGCATTTGTGCCAACTAGCGTGTCTAATTTGTAATAACCCAAGTAAGAGAGATGTAGATTAAAGACAGAATCGATTGTAGATGAATAGGAGAAATTTCCTTTTTGGTCAGTAATTAATGGATAACTAGCCACTACTATACTCGCAAACGGAAGGGTTTCATAATCCCTGCCATCAATCACATGTCCCGAAAGTAAATACTTTTTCCCTGTCAGATTGGCTTTATGACTGGTGATGATAAAGACATCATTCACCTGCTCAATATTTAAGGGTAAGCCTTTAACCAAAAAGCGTAGCGCATCTTCAATAGAAGAGAAACTTTTATCTATATCAATTACGTAAGAAGCTAGCTTATCATCATTAAATGAAAGCTTCACATCATATTGGTCCCTTAATGCGGTAATAATTTTATTGAGCGACTGATTTTTAGCTTTAATAACAATAGCTTGTTGAGCAAACAAGCTTTGAGAAAAAAATAGCAGAAAAAATAAAACTACAAAAGGGAATAAGCGCCAATTATGGCGCTTGTTCAATAATAAAACCTCCCGATGGTAATTTTTTATATTCAAGTGCAAAAGGTTTACAAATAATAGCTAAAACATCCTCAATATGATCTTGTTTTACAAAACTCCCGGTATAGGGCTGGTTTAAGTTTTCAATTCCTTCAATGCTTATTCCGTAACGTCTAGATACTTCTGAAAGTACATTTTTTAACGGAACCTGAGTGAAAATAAATTGATTATTTGTCCATTCTTTCGCAAGCTGAGCATCCACATTTAAATTAGGGGTTAATTTACCAGAATTATTTAAAGAAACCATTTGATTAGGCGTAATGATCACCTCATCTTTACTAATAAGCGCCAATACTTTCACTTTTCCAGTCACACAAGTAACTTGATAATCATTATCACGAGCGTAAATATTAAAACTGGTCCCTAAAACAGTCGTCTCCGCTTTGTCGGATGTTATCGTGAAATTTTTAGCATGCTCCCCTTCAAAAAAAGCCTCACCATTTAACTCCGCTTTTTTATCAAAAGACCACCAAAATGGGTAATAACTTAAGGAAGAAGCCGAGTTCAACATCACAGAAGAGCCATCAGGCAAAGTTATTGTTTTTTGCGAACCCGCTTCGCAATTAATTGTGATGGTATAAAATCTTGCTGTTGCCAGTAAGCTTAAAGTCACCACTATGGAAATGCTAGCCGCTACGCTCCAAGTCGAGAAGTTCATACTCCTCACCTTTGTCGTTCTGGTTTGTTTCATCATCTGCTCCAAATCCGCCCAAACATCTGCTTTACTTCTTTTTGCCTCCATGGGTTTCATCCGGTCAATTAAATCCACCGGATCTTTTAAATCATTCTTTTGCATATCTTTCATGCTAAAACCTTTCTTAAATAAAACAACGCGTTCGACATTCTTTTTTCAACCGTTTTAATGCTGATGTCTAAGCGTTCCGCAATCTCTGCGTATTTTAATTCTTCACTTCTGCTCATCAAAAATACCGTTCGTTGTTTTTCCGGTAATCGCATTAAAGCATCATCATATTTCTTTTGCAATTGTTTAAAATCATAACTATCATCTGTAGTTACTTCTGTCATTTCAAACTGCATGCGGTTCACATATTTATTTTCTACCTCCATTCTGCGGTATTTACTCACCAGCATATCGCGAGCAATTTTGTACAGCAAATACTTGGCATTGTTCATATCCAATTTCATCTGTTTCTCCCAAATGCGCATAAAAACATCCTGAGCAATGTCGGTTGCTATATCAACATCGCCCACCCTATAAAAAAGGTAGTTTTTTATGGCATCAAAATAAGTATCAAACAAGAGTTTAAAATCCTCTTTCTCCAATTGTAAAAGCTTTTAATTAAAAAATACGCGTACATGCAATATACCGCGACCGCAATCGTTTACCCTCAATTTCTATCAAAAAAATTTAGGAAACTGAATTTACAGCTATTTCTATAGATTTTTTAGTTCTAAAGTAATCCTATTTGGGAAAAGCAATTTCGAGTGCTTTTAGGTTCCGATATTCCCGCTATCCATTACAAGTCCGCTCGCTTTTGGCTTGCGGGCTTTTCATTGCTATCGGGTTTATTTGGGTTGGGTTTGTACTGCTATTCTTTTTTAGTTGAATGTTTTGTTAAGAAAAGAACTATTTTAGGATTGTGAAATACCCGGCGGTATTTCTTAATATCAAATTTCCTTGCGCTAACTATAATATGACTATGATGTCAACAACAATTGCAATAGGTTAAAACTTAGAAATTAAAACAATGACTACTTGTTTCATAAAATATATTATTGACCCAGCCAAAGTAAAAGATTTTGAGCATTATGGAAAACTTTGGATAGACTTGGTCAATGAAATGGGCGGTTTACATCACGGTTATTTGTTACCTCACGAGGGAGCAAGTAATGTTGGTTACGCTTCTTTTTCTTTTCCTTCGTTGGCAGCGTATGAATGCTATCGAAACGAAATTCAAAATTCACCAAAATGTCAAGAAGCGTTGAAGTATGCCAACGATACCAAATGCATCATCAGTTACGAGCGTAATTTTCTAAAACCAGTGTTTGATGGTTTTACGGATAAAGCAAAGTTATTTTATTAGGCTAAGTTTAATAAATAATTTTTTCTATACTCACCCCTAAAAAAGATTTGCTATTTGTTGTTATGCGGAAACCCACAAGTGAGACTTATCGTTTCTTCGAGGTGACGCTCCGATTAACGTCATCGTCGACGGTAGGATACATCGCACACGCAAAGATTGTTAAATTGATTTTCTGAAAAACTAAAGTGTTTTCTTCTTTTTCAAATGATAGCGATAACGAAAGATGGTAGCGACTACGATGGCTACTAAACATAATTCTGGGAATAGTTTTTCGGCATCTAAATAATCAATCGATCTGTCTTTTAACAAAGGATCCATGGCAACACCATGAATAACAAACAGGATGGCGGTGAGGTAAGAAATCAAATGGATATTTTTCCAAAGTCGGAAACTCATTCTTTTTTTTACCGCTTTTTGACTGGTGATCACAACAGTAATAATAGCGTATAACGACAACGTACCTAAAGCCACAAATAGCTTTTGCTTTGGAGCGTTGATGGGGAAAATGATATCTATGAAAGTAAATTGAGTGCTGCTGTCTAACAACAAAAGCAAAGGATGGATGATGACCAGCGTTAGCGCTATGTAAGCAGTGATGTTATGCAATTGATAAACGCTTATTTTTTGAAGGTTTTTAGGGAACGATTTCCAAATTTGGGTTCTTTTATAAGCGGTACTTAATAACATCCCCAAAAGGATGTTGAAAGTTAAAAAGCCTGTCGCTGTTAGTCCTGCCGCAGAAGAAAGATCAAGAATTGTTAAATCAAACATGAGAAATAGCGCTATTTTACTTCCTTAAGCATTTGGAAGCGAAGCTAAAACGGTCACTCCGCCTTTTACTACTTCACCTAAACTCACATCGATTTTTGTACCTAAAGGCAAGAAAACATCTACACGGGAACCAAATTTAATGAAACCAAATTCATGGCTTTGTTCTACTTGGTCACCTTCTTTTAAATAGCAAACAATTCGGCGAGCCATTGCTCCTGCAATTTGGCGATACAATACTTGAATTCCACTTTTATGTTCTACAACGGTAGTCGTTCTTTCATTTTCGGTAGATGATTTTGGATCCCAGGCTACTAAATATTTACCTGGGTGATATTTGAAAAACTTAACGACTCCGCTCAATGGATTGCGGTTCACATGCACATTTACGGGCGACATGAAAACAGATAGTTGAATGCGTTTATCTTTTAAAAACTCTGGCTCTTCGGTTTCTTCAATTACCACAACCTTACCATCTGCAGGGCAAATAATTTGGTTTTCGTTTTTTGTTAAAATCCTAGAAGGACTGCGGAAAAACTGTAAAATGATGAGGAACAAAAAGGCGGAAAAAATATACCATAACCAAACAAACCAAGTTACATCCGGGAGGTAATAGTTGACCAACCAATTGGTAACAAATATGAATAATACGCAAAGTGCGAGTGAGGTATAGCCTTCTTTATGAATGGTCATGATGTCTGTTTTTTTGACAAAATTACTAATAAGTAATTAAATAGAGATAAACGAAAACAACAGGTGCAGAAAGTAACAACCCATCAAAGCGATCTAGCAATCCGCCATGTCCCGGAAGAATGCTTCCAGAGTCTTTAATATCGATGCTTCGCTTAAACATAGATTCTACTAAATCACCTAAAGTGCCAAAGCAAGAAATAATGAAAGCCATGACTAACCAATTTTGTAAAGTGTAATCGGTAAAATAAATTGATAAGATATAACCCACCAACTGGCTGGTGAAAATCCCACCTATAAATCCTTCCCAAGATTTTTTAGGAGAATGCCTTTCAAATAGGCGGTGTTTACCAAATTTTACTCCAAATAAATAGGCGCCAGTGTCGTTTCCCCAAAGCATCAGGAAGAAACCCAAAGCCAAGTGGAAATTATAATTCCCAGAAATAAAAACTAAACTAAAGAAGAATACAAAAGGGATAATGGCGTAAATAATACCTAAAAATGTATAGGCAATATTACTAAAGGGTAGCTCTGATTTTTTGTACAACTCACGAATGAAGATTCCAAAGAAAAGTGGAATGTTGATGAGTAACCATTTGGTTTCAAAAGCCATAAAATGTCGACCTGCAACGGAAGCAAAAATGACTAACGCTGCAATGTATCCAATCAATTTATGGGGTCTTAAGCCTGTTTTTTTTATTAAAGTGAAAAACTCCATCAGGCAAACCAAGCTTAAAAAAATATAGAAGCCAGTGAAAGTATAGGGTCCAGTGAGCAAAGTTGCGAGCATCACCAAAACAAATACAAAACCTGTGATTGCTCTGGTTTTCATTAAAGGTTGTTTTCTTCTATAATTTGTTTCGCTTTGGCCGCATGAGTCTCATCCACATGGACTTCAACTTGACCAAATTTATAAGATGAATCTTGTTTGTTCATGATTACAGCTTCAATTTCGTTATCTACCAAAACTTGTTTTACAATTTCCGACTTAAAAAATTGGCTATTACTGTAAATTTTTATCCAATTACTCATATGATATAGTCTTTTCTTCTTTATTAGCGATTTTAAAAAATACGATTAGTAAAATTAAGGTTATTATCGCACTTATCAGGTATCCGTACCACTCAAATGGTTGAGCTTTGTCAATTTCTTCCAAACTTTTTCCTTGCTTTTGCATCACAAAAGCCATCACTACGGCAGTTCCATTGTTTAAGAAATGACCCAATATTGCATACCAAATACTTTTACCGTAAACCATTAGATAACCAAATAGAGCGCCTAAAAACATCCTCGGGAAGAAACCATAAAACTGCAAATGAATGGCACTGAAAAGTATAGCAGTAACCCAAATAGCTACATGATGATTTTTAAACCATTGAATGAGAATATTCTGAATTCCTCCTCTAAAAAACAGCTCTTCACCTATAGCAGGTAAAATGGCAATCATTAGTAAGTTGATGCTAAAAGCAGAATAGTCCTTCATCACCAAAAGCATTTTGGTGAGTTCAGCGGCTTCGTCTTCTTTTTGCTTCATCCAAACTTCCATTCCGTGGAGAACACTTGGTAAACTCATTTTTTGATTAAGAGTAGTAATCCATTCTAATAAAGCACTGGAACAAAACATTAAGGTAACCACCACAAAAAATAGATTCCAATTGATTTTCTCATCAAAACAGAAATAATGCTTTGCTTTTACTTTAGCCAAGAAAGAATAAGCAATTGGTCCAACAATGAAGAGGCCGAAGGTGCTGAAGATTTGTAGTATTCTAATAAAAGCAATATTTCCTGTTGTTGTAGCGCTGCCAAACGTGGCTAAAGATGCGTTAGAATCAGTAAAAAACCAAACCGCGGTTCCTATTAAGGTGAAAACAATGGCGGCAACAGCCGAAATTAAAACTAGAAAAACCAATAATAAGGCTGGATGATAAGCTGTTGACTTTCTTGTGTCAATCATAGTCAATACTTTTTAATAAATTTGCGGTTAAATTAAGGAATAGATTTTTGAATGTCAGTTAAAATTGGAAATATTGATTTAGGAGCGTTCCCTCTTTTGTTGGCTCCAATGGAAGATGTAAGCGATCCCCCATTCCGTTTTGTTTGTAAGCAAAATGGTGTGGATATGATGTACACGGAATTTATTTCATCTGAAGGATTAATCAGAGATGCAGCAAAAAGTCGTCAGAAACTCGATATTTTCGAATATGAAAGGCCAATAGGTATCCAAATTTTCGGTTCAGAGATTGATCATATGCGACAGGCCACAGAGATTTCTTCAGTAGCCAATCCAGATTTGATTGATATCAATTACGGTTGTCCGGTAAAAAACGTGGCTTGTAAAGGAGCAGGCGCAAGTTTGTTGCAAGATATTGATAAGATGGTGAAGATGACTGCCGCCGTAGTGAATGCTACACATTTACCGGTAACAGTGAAGACTCGTTTAGGCTGGGATGACAACACCAAGAATGTATATGAAGTAGCCGAACGTTTGCAAGATGTAGGTATACAGGCATTGACCATTCATGGTCGTACACGATCTCAAATGTATAAAGGGTCAGCAGATTGGTCTTTAATAAGAGAGATAAAAAGAAATCCGAGAATAAAAATCCCCATTTTTGGTAATGGAGATATAGATACACCTGAGAAAGCTGCTAATTGGAGATTAGAATACGAGGTTGATGGAATTATGATAGGTCGGGCGTCTATTGGTTATCCGTGGATTTTTAGAGAAATAAAACATTTTTTTGCAACAGGGGAACATTTAGATGGACCCACCTTACAAGAGCGAATAGACACTTGTCGTATTCATTTGCAAAAATCTATAGAGTGGAAAGGCCCCAAAACTGGTATTTTTGAAATGCGAAGGCATTATGCTAACTATTTCAAAGGAATTCCGAACTTTAAAGATTATAGAATGAAACTTGTTTCGTTAGAAAACGTTGAACATATTGGAGACGTTTTAAATGATATCGGCAATAAATTTCAGTTAGAATTGGCTTAAATTTTTGCTTTTTTGAAATTATTCTAATAAATTAAAAAAAAATTTAAAAACATGGTAGCGCAAATTACTGAAGGTGTGAAGATTTCTGTAGAAACTACCTACCAACCAGAGTATTCAAACCCGGTTAACGAGCATTTTATGTTCGCTTATAAAATCCAGATTGAAAACTTGGGTGACTATGCTGTTCAGTTATTGAGCAGACATTGGGTCATCTTTGACTCTAATGGTACAAAAAGAGAAGTGGAGGGCGAAGGTGTAGTTGGTATACAACCAATTATAGAGCCTGGGCAAAATCACGAATACGTTTCGGGTTGCAATCTAAAAACTGATATGGGAACCATGCAAGGAACTTATCAAATGAAAAGATTGGTTGATAATGAGCTTTTTGATGCATTAATTCCTGAATTTACTTTAATTGCTCCCTTTAAATTGAATTAATAATAATTAATACACATATTAAAATGCCCCCTTGATGAAAATCAAGGGGCATTTTTTATGCGCAATATCTCTCCTTCTCCTATTGGAGAAGGGGTTGGGGGGTGAAGCCCTAATTTCTTCTTCCAAATAACATCATGCCGTAATAGGCTAAAGTAGCTAATGATGATAATGCCGCAACTACATAAGTCATTGCTGCCCACCACAAAGCATCTTTTGCTTGATCATTTTCTATACTTGTTTGCATAATACCTTTGTTGGTTTGCAACCAAACCAAAGCTCTTCTACTGGCATCAAACTCAACAGGTAAGGTGATAAAACTAAATATGGTTAATATCGCTAATGCTCCTACACCGATTGCTAATACAATCATGATTTTAGAAAAGATTAATAAGAAAAATCCAATCATCAACGTCCATTGAACTAGATTGGAAGCCACATTTACCATGGGCACCATGGAAGATCTAAATTGTAGCCAGCTATATGCTTTTGCATGTTGCACTGCATGGCCACATTCGTGTGCCGCAACAGCAGCAGCAGCAATACTTCTTCCGTGATAAACATCTGGAGAAAGATTAACTGTTCTTTTATCTGGATTGTAATGATCGGATAGCTGACCATCTGCCGAAATAATTTCTACATCATAAATGCCATGATCATTTAGCATTTTTTGAGCGACTTCTGCTCCGCTTAAGCCAGAGCTTAATGCGATCTCTGAATATTTTTTGAATTTACTTTTAAATTTCCACTGTACACCAAAACTTATCAGTGCAATGGCTATGAATAATATTAATCCCATTTTCTTAAAAAATTAATTACATAAAAATACTCAAAAAGTATTCCTTTTAAAAATGTGAATCAAAAAAATTACCTTTAAAAATGATTAAGATATCTTATTCTTATTGGGAGCAACAATCATTTTTTGGAACTTATGATGTGATTATAGTGGGGAGTGGAATTGTGGGTTTGAATGCTGCATTAGCACTCAAATCTAATTCCCCAACTTTAAAAATTGCTATTTTAGAAAGAGGAATACTACCGTCTGGTGCTAGCACAAAAAACGCAGGTTTTGCTTGCTTTGGCAGTGTTTCTGAGCTCATGAGTGATATTAAAACTTATGGAGAAAATACCATTTATGAGCTAGTGGAAAGACGATTCAAAGGACTGGAAACACTAAGAAAAACGTTAGGAGATGAGGCCATTTCTTTCGAGCAAAATGGCGGATACGAACTATTTTTAAATACAGATAAAAAGAAAAAAAATGTTGCTTTAGAGGCTATTCCTTACCTAAATAATTTACTCAAACCTGTCTTTAGTGGGGCTGACATTTTTACCGATGCTAGTGATAAAATAGCAGGGTTTGGTTTTTCAAAAGTTGATAGTTTAATCTTCAACCAATTTGAAGGGCAAATTGATACTGGGAAAATGATGAGCGCCCTCATTCAGAAAGTACAGTCTCTAGGCGTTAAAATTTTTAATCAATGTGAAGTTTTTTCTTTTGAAAAAGAGCATATCATCAAGCTCAACACCAATATTGGTGAATTTAAAGCCCATAAAATTCTATTTGCTACTAATGCTTTTGCTTCACAACTTTTACCCAATTTAGATATTAAACCTGGAAGAGGGCAGGTTTTGATTACAACGCCTATAGTAGATTTAAAATTTAAAGGAACTTTTCATTATGACGAAGGCTATTATTATTTCAGAAATATTAAGAATAGAATATTGTTAGGCGGTGGTAGAAATCTAAATTTCAAAGCCGAAGAAACCTATGAATTGGATACTACAGAGGAAATACAAAACAAATTAAAAGAGTTATTGTTAGAAGTAATTTATCCTAATAAA
Organism: Pseudopedobacter sp.; assembly: GCA_014378105.1. Taxonomy (GTDB): domain Bacteria; phylum Bacteroidota; class Bacteroidia; order Sphingobacteriales; family Sphingobacteriaceae; genus Pseudopedobacter. The sequence goes on along the minus strand of JACMOI010000161.1, from coordinate 41,698 downwards.
GCAATAGTCATTGACTATAACTGGTCAGGGATTATGGGTTTTGGAGAAACTTTAGAACCAATAGTCGAGAAGATTACCGAAGGAATTTTTGTGGCAGCTCGATGTAATGGTATGGGGATTGCTTTAGGAAGTTTGACTGGGAAAGATGTTGCAAATTTGATTTTAAAAGATATTTAGATTAATTCCTTTTGCATGATATAATCGTTTAACACAAAATCATAATAAGGAATATCCAGTACCTGAATAACTGAGTAGCCATTTTTTTCATAAAAGAAGCGAGCTTTATTGTCTCGTTGAACATTTAATATCAGATGATCAGCACCTAATTTTTTAACCGCACCTTCAACAGCTTCTATCAATTTTCTTCCAGTTCCTCTTCCTTGTTGGTCGGGATGCAAATAGATTTTCTGAAGTTTATAGGTTTTGTCTATATCGGTTTTTGAAAAGGCAGCAAAACCTTTAGCTTCTTGATTTGAGCATAGTAAAAGAAAAGTATTTCCTTCTTTTAACTGCTTTTCCAGTGAAGATACAGCATAGATTTTATCTAACATAAAAGTAATCTGTTCATCAGAGATGATGCCCTTATAAGTTGGCCACCAAATTTGATGAGCCAATTTATGTATGGTTGGAATATCATTTATTCCAGCTTCTCTAATTTCAATCATAATTGTTCGGCGATAAAGATTTGAGGTTGTCGGAAAGTTAAACTACAGAAGCCGTCTTTTTCTGTTTTAAATTGATCAGGGCCAACTTTTTGTAAACCATCACAAGAGAATTCTCGAATCAATTCTAAATGGAAGATATAGATATCCTCTCCTTCAGATTTCCATTTGCTAAATCCGGATTTGATAGGATATATTTTCTTGTCGTGATTAAAAATCACAAGGTCGATTAAATCTGCATAAAATAAATAATCCTTAGTTTCGAAATGATTGCTAATGATATTGACAGCAGGATAACCTTCAGCTATTAAATACTTTAATGCGTCTTCTAAAGCATCACTTTCCAAAAAAATGACTTTTACGTTCTCTTGAGACGATTGGTAGTTAATATTTCTACTGACAATGATATCTATCTTGATACCCAGAGCTTGTACTTCTTCGATGATATTTTCAGCTACTATAACGGTTGGTGACCATTCTAAAAGCTGACCTAAATATTCTTGTTCAAAATTTTGAGTTGAAAGAATAATTAGCGCAGGCTCTTGCTTTTCTCGAACAATGTGGTGACTAGACATACTGTAAATTTAGAAAATCAATTGATGAAATTCTTTGTAAGCTTGAGCTGGATTTTCTGATTTATTGATGGCAGCCGAAACCGCAACACCGTAAATTCCTGTTTTCAATAGAGCTTCCACATCTTTTTGCTTAACACCTCCCGCAGCAATCAAGGGAATTTCCACATTTTTCACCATTAATTTTTCGATTATTTCTTGGTAACCTTTGATTCCCCAATGTTCATTATCATTGGGTTTTGTATCGGTATGGGCAAATGGCCCACAACCAATGTAATCTGCTGTATTTTTAATGTGATTTTTGATTTGCTCAAAATTGGTAGCCGAAGCACCTAGTGTTTTATCCTCTCCAATTTGTTGACGAATGATTTTTAAATCAGCGTTCATATCTTCGATGTGTACACCTTGAATATCTGCTAATGGAAGCAGTTGATAATGATTGGTTACAATCAATGTGACACCCCAATCGTCACAAACGGAAGCGATAGGATGTAATTCTTCTAACATTTCTTCATCAGATTTAGTTAGACAACGATATTGAATCCATTTGCAGCCAGCCTGACAAGCTATTTCTACTTGCTCTAAATGGCCGCTATTTTCTAGATCCTGAGTAAGGTAATGTAGTTTTGATATATACTTTTTCAACTCTAATTTAATTTTATGTTACGTTAACGATAGTAGCGCCTGCCTGAACGGAACTTTTGTGGCTAAAGCCTTGTGCAGTATAAGCGAATAGCGTGTGAAAACGCACTAAACATATTAATTTCTAAACAGCACATTATTTGGTCGGCCACTTATTTTTTAAGCACTTCTTCTATGGGTTCTCCAATATTTCCGTTAGGTTCTTGAATGTGTAGAAGAGCAGCTAACGTTGGTGCAATATCAGCCATGCTTGTTGGGCGATTTAAACTCCCATGCTTTATTCCCCAACCCATAAATACCAAGGGAATGTGAGTGTCATATGGATTCCATGTCCCATGTGTAGTGCCTGTTGAGCTATAGCCTTGAAACCAGCCCGGTTGTAAAATGATTTGAATAGCACCACTTCTTTGAGCGTTATAGCCATTGATAATTTTAGTTTTCAAGAAATCAGGGATGGCCGCAATGGCCGCTTTTTCCATATCTACCACATATGCTACCCCCTCTTGTTTTTTTAAATAACTAATTGAAAAATCGATAATGTTTTGTTCATTCAAATTTTGTTTTTCTATCAGTTGATTATTGAAATTAACTTGATAATTTCCAAGGTTGATTACTAAATTAGGTTGACTAAATTTTTTCTCTAGTTCGGTATTTAAATTTTTTAGTATTCCAGACCCTTGCCATAAATCAGCTGGAATGTTATGGTCTTTTAGAAAGCCAGGATTGTGAGCTGCACCATGATCGGCAGATAAGAAAACAGTATAGTTTCCTTTACCAACAGTAGCGTCTAAAGTGTTGAAAAAGCTTTCCAAGTCTTTGTCTAATCTTAAGTAGGTATCTTCTGTTTCTATGGCATTTACGCCGTATTGATGGCCAACATAATCTGTAGAAGAAAGACTAATCGCTAGAAAATCTGTTTGATCTCCTTTGCCTAATTTTTCGCTTTTTAAAGCGTCTTTGGCAAAGTCTAAGGTTAGTGAATTGCCAAAAGGCGTTGCCCGAATGGCGCTTAAACTTCCGTTTAATAATTTCGAAGTAAGGTGAGGGAAAATTGGAGCAGTTTCGCCTTTCATTTTACCTTCATAAGCATTATCATCTGGTGTGCTTTGAACATAGGTGTTAATTGGATATAAGGTATTCCAATCTTGTTTTATGTACTTCTCTGGAAGTCTTTGACTATTGAAACTATTCACCCAATTTGGTAATTGATTCATGTAAAAGGTACTGGTGATCCAGTTGCCAGTTGCATCGTCATACCAGTAAGCAGCATCAGCAGCATGTCCTGCGGGTAAAATTCCGCCACGATCTTTTAGTGCAATGCCTATCACTTTTGATCGGAAGTTGGTTGCTAATTTGAGCTCATCCGTAATGGTGCTGGATAATAAGTTTCTGGGAGACATTTCGCCAGCGGTCGAGGTGCTTCCAACTGTTTTTACCGAATGATCTTCGGTACAGTATAGAGATTCTCCAGTTGCTTGGATGGTAAAGTCGTTACCAGCAATACCTGTTATAGATGGTACAGAACCAGTATAAATGCCAGTATGTCCTGCGGCAGTAACTGTTGGAATATATGGAATTTGTGTATTTTCACAAGTAAAGCCTTCTTTCAGTAATCTGTTAAAACCTCCTGCGCTATATCTGTTAGCATAGCGATATAAATAATCCCAACGCATTTGATCTACCACAATACCCACAACCAATTTTGGTCTAGCGGGAGAAGATGTTAGCTGATTAATTAGTAAGGGAGTTTTTGGATTTTGAGCCGAAACTACAATAGGAAAAATTATAGCAGCCAGAAAAAAGGTTTGTATAAACTTCATGGTTTTAATTTATTTGAGATGCTAATTTACTATTTACAAATGCTAACGCTTAAATACACAGCAAATATTACAATTAGGAAAAATTAATTTAACATACGATCCTATTAAATCAAAAGGCCACCATTTGGTAGCCTTTTGATTTTTGTTAGAATTTGAAATTCACTGATGCTAAAAAATTAGTTTCCGCTTGTGGATAATAATAATTTTCGGTGACTGGACCGCCAGATATATAACTGAAAGTATAGCCATTGCTAGCATATAACTCATTAAAAATATTGTTCATCAGTAAACCAAAGCCTATATTTTTAATCCCTTTCACTTTAAGGTTGTAGCTTAAGCGAATGCTATTCACAAAAAAAGCATTTAGTTTTCTGGCCTCATTTGAAGTATTATCTAAATATTGCTGACTCACATATTTACTAATGAAAGCGATTTCTGCTTTTTGGAAAGGTTTAAATGCGATGGTACTACCGCCAACAAATGATGGAGAAAAGGCCAAATCCGTTTTACTGTAATTATTTACAACCTGACCGCCGTTATCATAATCATCAATATATTCGGTAAAGTTTTTGATCTTGTTTTGGCTTAATGCTGCAGTAATTCCCCAACTTAATTTATTACTGACTTGCGCTTTTACATCTAACTCTAATCCGTTTCTATAACTATTTGCAACGTTGGACCTAATGAAAGCACCAACATCATTTATCTGCCCGGTTAAAACCAACTGATCTTTATAAATCATTGAGTATAAATTAGCACTACCAGAGACAAACCCGTTTTTAAAGCGATAACCAATCTCAATATCTTTCAAATTCTCTGACTTTGGCCTGCTTGTAGGTGTAGATTGAGTATAATCATCACGATTAGGCTCCTTATTAGCAACAGCGAACGAGCCGTAAATATTGCTAGTTGGATTAATTTGATAGGTTAAGCCAAATTTTGGATTGAAGAAATTTAATGAAGCACTCTGTTCAACATTATTCAAGTTATTATCAAAACCGAGGAAGTTGTAATTAATTTTCCTAAACTGTAAATCTCCAGAAATTAATAGTTTATCTAATTGAATATTTACTTTTCCGAAGACATTAAAATCAGTTTTAAAACCATTATCTAAGTAATAATTCCCATCAATTTTACTGTTGGATGCATATTGAGCCCAAATAACTTGACCATAATGATCGCCATTATATTCATTATAAGCTCCGCCCAAAATGAAATCTAAAATGGAGCTTGGCTTATAATTTAACGCATAGGTTAAACCATAAAAATCATTGTCTAACCATCTGCGACGAATTAAATTTGTTTTTTTTATGATCTGATTTCCAATTGTTAAATTATTTAATCCATATTTCGAAAAGGATTGATCTTCTTTAAATTCCTCGTAATAACCTTTTCCTTTAGTATAGTGCAATGCGCCATTAAAAGAAAACTTGGGAGAGAAACTTTTTGAGTATAAAAGTTGATAGTGATCTTGTTGATAATTATCGGTTTGGTCGCTATAAGTAAACTGATTATATCTTCTGTCAGTGATTAATTTATCCTCGGGTACGCCATTCCAAGCTTGATAAGTTTTTTCGTTACCAGAGAATACATTTAACCTCACTAAACTGGTTTTACCGTAGTAAGCTCCCGATAGGAAATAAGATTTTAGCTTTGATGAAGCTCTATCGATGTAGCCATCAGAAACAATTCTTGATAAACGTCCATCAAAACTCCATTTCCCATTGATTAAGCCCGTACCTAATTTCAGCGTGTTTTTCAAAGTACCATAAGATCCAACTGAATTGTTTAATTCACCATAAGCAGAGTCTGTTAAAGTGGTGGTTTGTATATTTAAACTTCCACCAAAAGCGCCGGCTCCGTTGGTTGATGTACCTACTCCACGTTGAATTTGGATGTTATCTACTGAGGAAACAAAATCAGGTAAATCTACCCAATAAGTTCCCTGACTTTCGGTATCGTTATACGGAATGCCATTGATAGTTACATTTACGCGAGTTGGGTCGCTTCCGCGGATTCGGATACCGGTATAACCCACGCCCGCACCAGCATCAGAATAGGTTACAACACCAGGTGTTTGGTCTAATAAGTAGGGTAAATCTTGGCCAAAGTTATTTTTAGCTAACTCTTCTTTCGATAGATTTTTGAAAGTCGTAGCTGAGTTTTCAGAAGCTCTAGTGGCCTGAACAACGACCTCATCTGATAATAAATTGGTTTTACTTAAGCTAATATTTAAAATTTGATCAGATGAAATGCTGAATTCGATTTCTTTTGTTTGGTAACCAATATAACTGATAGATAGCTTGTAAGTGCCATTTTTTAAGTTCCTAAAACTATAGTTTCCTTTAATATCGGTCTTTGAAAACCCAATATTACTAAGGTTTAAACTTGCTCCAATTAGAACTTGTCCACTGGTTTGATCCACAATTTTTCCAGATAATGTGGATTGTGCCCAAAGAATAATTGGGCAGAACAATGCGATAATAATCGCTAATGATAATTTTTTCAACGTTTTAATTTTTTAAGTTAAAGAGTAAAGTCTAGGGGTAAACCCACTCGTAAAATTTAACTTATACCTAAATCCCTACGCCGGCATTATCCGGATCAGGTGCTTTTAAAAGTTTTAAGTGAGCGGTTTTAAGTTATAAATGAATACTTATGACTTATTACTGTAAACTTACTACTTCCAAAATGGGTATGTTCTCAGCCTGTTTTTGTATTTGTGAAAGGATTTAGCTAGCACATCCTTTTTATAACACAAACAAGGCACCCCTTATTGATGCTGCAAATATAGAAGTTAAATATGAATGACGAAAGAAAGATTTTATTAGAAAATATAAGTTCTTTTTGGAGTAATGCAGTGTGTTAAAAGTTGGTCAAATGATTCTAAAGGTAATAAATCAGTGGTAACTTCATAAAAGGACAAGCCAATTTTTTTGCAATCTACTCTGCAAGTATTCAAGAATCTGTCGTAAAAACCCGCTCCATAGCCTATTCTGTTGCCAAGATTATCAAATGCTAATAAGGGAACCAATACTGCATCAATTTTATCGGAGGAAATAATCTTACCGTATAATGGTTCGGGTATTTGATATTTGTTTTTTACTAGTATGGTATGCTCGTGATCGAAAAGCACATTAGATAAAGATATATTTTCAAAATCGCTTCGGGGAATCACAATTTTTATACGGGGATGATGGATTTTAAAGTAGGAGAGGAAATCAAAGGTATCAATCTCTTTTTTCTCTTTTATGGGTAAAAAAATGTGCAGATAATTAATATTGGACCAATCAAAAGCTTTGATTTGCTCCAATAATTGGTCATTGAGGTGCCAAAAATCAGCATTGCTGAGTGCAATTCTTCTAGCTAATGCTTCTGCTCTAATTTTCTTTTTTACCAAGGGTATGTTTATACTATATTTTGTTCAACTGAGCTAAGGTGTAAAAGTTTCCGAAGAATTCAAAATCCATTAAAAACGAACGGCCTCAAATCTTTTACGAAATGAGACCGCTCTATCAACCTAAACCTAAACTTATATATGAAAAACTTTCTTTATACTATCAAAAAACAATTAACGCTTGTTAAATTTCGGAGTGCAAAGGTAGGATTAAATATTTAAAAATAAAAGGTTTAAATAGAATATTTAAAAATTTATCTATAAAGGATAATTAAAACCAAGTTAAGGATAGAATATATTTAAGGAGAAACAGAGAAGGAAGTAATTAAAGGCTATATTATCGATTGATAATCAGTGTTAAAGAAATGGGAAGTTTCAATTTTTAAAATTAGAAAGTTTTAATTGATAGTCACAAAATCCATATTCATGCGCTTGATTTGAGCAAACAATTACTAAACGATTATTTGAAAATTGACTGATTAGGCTTATGTACCATTCTATTCCCTGCTCGTCTAAGTTCGATGTGGGCTCGTCTAACAAAAGAATTGAAGTATCAGAACATAAAGCTAAAACTAGTTTCACGCGTTGTTTCATGCCAGAAGAAAAGTACTTGATTTGTTTTGTAGCGCTATTTTCCATATCCAAAAGTTTAATCAATTGTTCGTTAGCGAGATTATTTAATCTTACTTTAAACTGAAAATGAAAATCTAATATTTCAAAAAGTGTGAATTCTTCGATTAGCTCAAGATAAGGAGCAGCAATACTTAAGTGTTTAAAAACCTGTTCAACAGGAATTTCTTTTCCTTCTAATTGATAAATTAATCGACCGGATGAAGGAGATAGAGAGCCTGATATTAGTTGTAATAAAGTGGATTTCCCAGAACCGTTAATACCTAGGATGGCATAAGATTTTCCTGCATCAAAGGAGTAATCAATATTTTTGAAAATCCATTCTCGATTGAATCTTCTGCTGATTTGCTCCAGTATAATTTTCATTAATAAGTTTAAATCAGGAATTACCGAAGCTTCTCATTACTCCTCGATTAGAATTACGGATAAAGTTAATAATCTCATCACGTTCTTCTGTAGGTTGAAAATCGGCTTCTATGATATCTAAAGCTTTAGTAACGTTGTTGTGTTTTACAAAAAGCACCCTATAAATTTCCTGAATTTCATTAATTTTTTCTGGGGTAAACCCTCTTCTTCGCATACCTACAGAATTAATACCTGCATAAGAAAGAGGTTCCCTAGCGACTTTAACGTAAGGAGGAATATCTTTTCTAACCAAGGAGCCACCAGTTACAAAAGAGTAAGAACCTACCTTGCAAAATTGGTGTATAGCTACCATTCCTGCCAAAACAACATTATCACCAATAGTAATATGCCCGGCAAGGGTAGTATTATTTGAGAATATACAATTATCACCCACTTCACAATCATGTGCAACGTGGCAATAAGCCATTAAAAGACAATTGTTTCCAATTTTTGTTTCCCATCGGTCATTGGTGCCTCGGTTGATAGTTACATACTCTCTAATAGTTGTATTATCACCAATAACAGCGGTAGTTTCCTCGCCAGCATATTTTAAATCTTGTGGAATTGCAGATATAACTGCACCAGGAAAAATGCGACAATTTTTACCAATTCTAGCACCATCCATAATGGTCACGCTAGAACCAATCCATGTGCCCTCACCAATTACCACATCTTTATGGATAACAGCAAACGGATCAATTACTACGCTATTTGCAATTTTTGCTTGTGGATGTATATATGCTAGTGGTTGTATCATTCTGGTGTTTCGGTTTCTTTATATCTTGTTATTTGCGCCATCATTTCTGCCTCCATTACTACTTTATCCCCAACCATTCCAACACCTTTCATTTGTGCAATTCCTCTTCTAATAGGCTCCATTAAATCGCATCTAAAGATAATCGTATCTCCCGGTAAAACTTGTGCCCTAAAACGCACTTTATCTATTTTTAAAAAATAAGTAAGGTAATTGCTTGGGTCAGGAACAGTACTTAACACTAAAATACCTCCTGTTTGTGCCATAGCCTCGATTTGTACCACTCCAGGCATCACTGGCGCACCTGGAAAATGACCTTTAAAAAACTCTTCATTAATGGTGACATTTTTAACACCAACAACATAAGTTTTAGTTAGTTCTAAAATTTTGTCGATAAATAAAAATGGTTGACGGTGTGGTAAAATATTCATGATATCAACAATATCATAAAGAGGTTTTACAGTGGGATCATATAAATGCTGAATTTTCTTCTTTTTATCTTTTTTTATGGCTGCTTTAATTTTTTTAGCGAAAGCCACATTCGCCGAATGACCTGGACGAGCAGCCATAATATGGCCTTTTATAGGGGTACCAATTAATGCTAAATCTCCAATCATGTCCAATAATTTATGACGAGCGGGTTCATTTTGGTATCTTAATTCGATATTATTTAAAATACCCTCTCTAGCCACCTTTATCTCTTCTCGGTTAAAAGCTTTAGCTAGATCTTTTAATTCCTGATCTCCAATTTCATGGTCAACAATTACAATGGCATTATTGATGTCTCCGCCTTTTATCAAATTATGTTTTAACAACATTTCCAACTCGTGTAAAAACACAAAAGTTCTACATTGCGCAATTTCTTCTTTAAACTCTGTAATAGAGGTGATGGTAGCGTGTTGACTTCCTAAAACAGGGGAGTTATAATCAACCATGCAGGTAAAGCGGTAGTCATCCAAAGGCATGGCTACCATTTCTACTTTTCTATCTTCTTCTGAGTAATGAATGTTGTGTGGAATGCTGTAATATTCTCTTTCCGCATCTTGCTTTTTTGTACCTGCACTATCTAAAGCCTTTACAAACTCGATAGCGCTTCCATCTAAAATCGGGACTTCTAAAGCATCTAATTCTATCATCACATTATCGATTTCACAACCCACTAATGCAGCTAAGACATGTTCAGTTGTACTTACGCTTGCTCCATTTTGTGTTAAAGTTGTGCTTCTAGAAGTATCAGAAACATTATCTACATCCGCATCAATAATAGGCTGCCCCGGTAAATCAATTCTTTTAAACTTATAACCATGATTTTCTGGGGCAGGTTTGAAAGTTAAGGTTACTTTATTTCCTGTATGCAAACCAACTCCAGTTACACTAATCTCTGAATTAATTGTTCTTTGCTTTTGGTTAAGACTCATTTTTAAATTGAATTTTGTTAGGATATTTTTTGTTGAAGTGCATTTAAAGCTTTTTGAAGTTCTACTATCTTGCGCTCCATTTCCGGCAATCTTTGGATGATAACTTGCGACTTCATATAACTATGAAAGCTAGTTGCTGGCGCACCACCCCATTTTTTACCCTCTTCTTCTATAGATTTGTTAATGCCAGACTTTGCTTGAATTTGAGTTCCTTTTGCTAAAGTAATGTGACCTACTATACCTACTTGTCCGCCAATTATGCTGCTATCGCCAATTTTCGCACTACCAGAAATTCCAGTTTGAGATGCAATTACTGTATGTTGCCCAATTTCTGCATTGTGGGCGATTTGGATTAGGTTATCTAATTTAACTCCTTTTTTTATGAGTGTTGAACCCATTGTTGCTCTATCAATACAGGTATTTGCTCCGATTTCTACCTCATCCTCTATCACAACGTTTCCAATTTGACTTACTTTTGAATAAGCGCCATTAGCTTGTGGCGCAAAACCAAACCCATCACCACCAATTACTGCACCCGAGTGAACAGTAACATTATTTCCTAAAACACAATCGTGATATATTTTGACGCCTGATTGGATGGAGGTGTTATTGCCAATTTTAACTTCATCACCAATATAACACTGTGGAAAAATTTTACTTTGGTCACCAATCACAGCGCCAGCACCAATGTACGCAAAAGCACCGATGTACACGTTTTTGCCAATTTTAGCATCAGGATGAATAAAGCTAGGTTGCTCAATACCTTCTTTGTGCAATTTGATAGAATTATATTTCTCTAAGAGGATAGAAAAACCACTGTAAGCATCTTTGACCCTAATAATAGTTGGGCTTATTGCTTTATCTATTAATAAATCCTCGTTTACTATTACTACAGAAGCTTGGGTGGTATAAAGGAAAGCCTCATATTTACGATTTGCCAGAAAAGACAAAGAGCCTTCTTTTGCATCCTCTATTTTTGCCAACTGAAAAACTTTTACTTCTGAGTTCCCCTCCACAGTTCCATTAAGTAATAAGCCGATCTCTTTTGCACTAAATTGCATCTTTCAAAATTAACTGATATTATTAAATGAACAAATTGTTAATTAACTATTAATCTAAATGTTCTAAACTTTTGTGTAACATAATATGTTTTTGGTAACGGTTTTTGATAAAGCTTCGAGGTTAGAATTGTCTGATGCCGTTGCTATATCCTTTAAACTTCCATCTTTCATTAAGATGTTTATACTTCCGTTTCCAGTTTTGTAAGCCATATTATTTATAGTATCTGTAAAAACAAAATAAACTGATTCATTCTCATCTATACCCAGTTTTTCAATAACTTTCTTAGATAATTCGTCAACCTTTTCCTTATTAGGAATTTCATTGCTGATTTCGACTTTATATAAGTTGCGATAGTTTAAGTTGGTACAAAGTGTTTTCAAAATAAAATCATCGTGTAACTGCCAAACTTTTATCGAACTCATGATGTCATGATCATCTAACATTGAAAAAAATTGGAGGTGATTAGGGTCCAAAGAAAAAGCGGTTTCGTTGATATCTTTATAAAGAAAATGTTTTAATGCCGGAGTTGCAAATAATTCTACTCCGTTTGAAGCTAACTCCCTTGCTCTAATTAAAATCTTCACCAGTAGTTGCTCTGCAGCTATAACGGTTTTATGTAAATAAACTTGCCAATACATCAACCTGCGGGCAATTAAAAACTTTTCTATCGAATAAATACCTTTTTCCTCTACTACCAGTTCGTCGTTTTTTATATTGATTAATTTAATAATCCGATCTGAACTAACCATACCCTCAGTAACACCGCTAAAAAAGCTATCGCGATTCAAATAATCTAAGCGGTCTAAATCTAACTGTCCTGAAATTAATTGATAAAGGAATTTTTTAGGATGCTGATTATTAAAAATTTGTAAGGCTAAATCTAATTGCCCATCAAACTCCTCGTTTAAGTTAGCCATGAATAAGCGACTAATTTTTTCATGTGAGACACCTTCGACAATGGTATGCTCTAATGCATGAGAAAACGGTCCATGACCTATGTCATGTAGTAAAATAGCTACACAAGCCGCCTCCTCTTCATCTTTAGTGATTTCATGACCTTTGCTTTGTAGGTGTTCAATAGCTAATTGCATTAAATGCATAGCACCTAAAGCGTGATGAAATCGTGTATGTAATGCGCCGGGATATACCAAGTGCGTCATTCCTAATTGCTTAATGTACCTCAAGCGTTGGAAATAGGGATGTTCAATCAAATCAAAAAGCAAGGGCGTTTTGATACTGATGAAACCGTAAACAGGATCGTTGATTATTTTGTTCTTATTCAAGTAATGTCAATTATAAGGCACAAATTTTGTTAATTTTAACCCGCTGATATATTATCAGCAAATATTGATAATTTCTCAATATAATCATTAACAGATACAAATTATATGCAAACTGTGAATATATTATGGGCCGATGATGAGATTGATCTGCTTAAACCACATATCCTTTTTTTAAGTGAAAAAGGATATCAAATAGCTACTGCAACCAACGGAAATGATGCCTTAGATATATTTAAAACAAAGGATTTTGACCTTGTCTTTTTAGATGAAAACATGCCTGGGTTAACAGGTTTAGAAACTTTGAGCAGCATTAAAACGATTAATCCGGATGTCCCGGTAGTGATGATCACTAAAAGTGAAGAAGAGTATCTAATGGAAGATGCTATCGGTTTTAAGATTGATGATTATTTGATAAAGCCAGTAAATCCAAAACAAATTTTACTTACGATTAAAAAACTGATTGACAATAAAAGATTAGTAAGTGAAAAAACATCGATGGCTTATCAACAAGATTTTAGAAATCTAGGGATGACATTGAATGAAAACTTGAGTTATCAAGAATGGATTGATGTTTATAAAAAATTGGTTTTTTGGGAGTTGGAATTGGAAAAATTAGAAGATGCTGGTATGCATGAAATTTTAACCATGCAAAAGGCAGAAGCAAATACACAGTTCTCAAAATTTATTGAAAAAAACTATATCAATTGGATAAAAGATCAAGATAAAGCACCTATTCTCTCTCATCAACTATTTAAAAAGAAGGTTTTCCCTTCTTTACAAGAGAATGTGCCTACCTTTTTTATTCTGATTGATAATTTAAGATATGATCAATGGAAAATCATTAACCCCATTATAACAGAGTATTTCAGATTAGAAGAGGAAGACACTTATTACAGTATTCTACCAACCGCTACGCAATATGCAAGAAATGCAATTTTTTCAGGTTTGATGCCATCAGAAATGGAGCAGCGTTTTCCAAAAATGTGGCAAAATGATGAGGATGAGGGTGGAAAAAACCTATTTGAAGAACAGTTTTTAGAAGATCAAATTAAACGAAGTTTGAAGAAAGACATCAAATTTTCCTATCATAAAATTTTAAATTACGATCAAGGAAAAGACTTGAATGAATCCTTAAACAACTTGATGGGTAATGATTTGAATGCAATTGTTTACAATTTTGTTGATATGCTTTCGCATGCCCGTACAGATATGCAAATGATTCGTGAATTGGCCAATGATGATGCAGCATATCGTTCGCTTACTTTATCGTGGTTTGAACATTCACCTCTTTTAGAGTTGATTAAAAAGCTTTCTCAAAAAAGAGTAAAGCTCATGATTACAACTGATCATGGAACCATTAGGGTGAAACATCCAAGTAAAGTAATTGGAGATAGAAACACCAATTCTAACCTTCGTTACAAACAAGGGAAAAATTTAAATTTCAACCCTAAAGAAGTTTTTCAGGTTAAAGTTCCTGCTGACGCCATGTTGCCGAAACTACATGTGAGTTCGAGTTATATATTTGCAAAGGAAGATTCATACTTTGTGTATCAAAACAACTATAACCAGTTTGTGAATTACTTTAATGAAACTTTCCAACACGGTGGAATTTCATTAGAAGAAATGGTGATTCCATTTTTAACCTATAAGAACAAATAGTAAAACATGCAGATTAAGGTTGAAAATAGCTTAACTCTGCCAGATGTTGCTCAACAAATTTTGAGCTTCTCAGGTGAAGAGAAAATATTTCTTTTTTATGGAGAAATGGGTGCTGGTAAAACTACTTTGATTAATCAAATATCATTGGCTTTAGGCACCAAAGATCATACATCTAGCCCTACTTTCTCTATTGTAAATGAATATAAAACAGATCAGGAATCTATTTTCCATTTTGATTTTTATAGGCTGAAAAATCAAAGTGAGGCTTTAGATTTAGGTTACGAGGATTACTTTTATTCGGGTAATTATTGTTTTGTAGAATGGCCAGAGAAAATCGCCGATCTGTTACCAGAGAGGTTTGTTAAAATCGAAATAGTTGTACATTCAGAAAATGAAAGATTAATCAACATCACCAAATAATTTAATCTTAATAACTTATATTTAATCAAGTTTAAATTTGTAAAAGCGAAGGTATTCTATGAGTTCAAAAATGATGGGAGGTTTCTCTGAAATAGCACAACAAGCCATGATGCAGCCTCAGGAAGCACTAGCTGCAACAAAACCCAAAAAGAACAATCTCTATATAGGTATCCCAAAAGAGACTTCATTTCAAGAAAATAGAATTGCTTTAACACCACTTTCTGTAGCGCTTTTAGTAAATAATGGTCACCGAGTAGTCATTGAGTCTGGAGCCGGATTGGCTGCTAATTTTAGCGACATCAATTTTAGTGAGCAAGGCGCCCAAATTGTTTATGATACCAAAGAAGTTTACCATGCGGATATCATTATCAAAATTGCGCCTCCAACTAAGGAAGAAATCGAGATGATGAAAAATGGACAGATTTTGTTCTCTGCATTGCAAATGGCTACCATGAATAAGGAGCATGTTTTGGCTTTAATGGCTAAGAAAATCACAGCTCTTGCTTTTGAATATTTAAGAGATGATGGAAATGTTTTGAGCGTGGTTAGAGCCATGAGCGAGATTGTTGGTGCTACTTCAATTTTAATTGCAGCGGAATATGTGAGTAATGTTTTTGGTGGTAAAGGATTGATGTTAGGCGGTGTTACTGGTGTTCCGCCTACCGAAATTGTAATTTTAGGTGCTGGTACAGTGGGTGAATATGCTGCCAGAACAGCCATTGGCTTAGGTGCAGAAGTTAAGGTTTTTGACTCCTCTCTTTATCGATTGAGACGTTTACAAAATAACATTGGCAATAGAATTTTCACTTCTGTAATGCAACCCATTGTTTTGGAAAAAGCCCTTACAACTTGTGATGTAGTTATCGGTGCTATAAGAGCAGACCATGGAAGAAGTCCATGCGTAGTTTCTGAAGAAACGGTTTCTAAGATGAAGCCAAATTCAGTAGTTATTGATGTAAGTATAGATTAAGGCGGAGGTTTTGAAACTTCAGAAGTAACTAACCATAAAAATCCGGTTTTTAGAAAGCATGATGTGATTCATTATTGTGTTCCAAACATCGCATCGCGAGTAAGTAGAACAGCAACTTACGCCTTAACCAATATTTTCACTCCTATATTAATTGATATAGGCGATATGGGTGGAATTATGAATTTGATTTGGGAAAAAGCTGGCATTAGAAATGCAGTCTATATTTATCAGGGTTCTATGACCAATAAAGATTTGGCTAACCGTTTTGGTTTGCCGCATAAGGATTTAAACTTATTAGTAGTAAGTAACCGATAATTTTGAGATGCATAGAATCACAGATTATAAGTTTTACACTAAAATTTTAAAGGAAGCTTTTAATGCTTTTATCGATGATAAGGGTCTAAAATTAAGTGCTTCTTTAGCCTATTATACTATTTTTTCTTTAGCACCAATGTTAATTGTGCTGCTATCTGTTGGCGGAATTTTTTATGGTCACGATGCCTTGCAAGGTAAAATATTTAGAGAGTTAAATGATTTCATTGGTAATGATGCTGCCATGCAAATTGAAACTACGATTAAAAAATTAGCGCTTTCGGGTAAAAGTAATGTTGCTATTATCACAGGAATAGTTACTTTACTAATTGGCGCATCTGGCGTATTTGTCGAGATTCAAGATTCTATTAATGAGATATGGAGGGTAAAGGCAGTTCCTAAAAAAGGCTGGGTAAAGCTCATAGTCAATAGAATTATATCTCTTTCTATGGTAGCATCTTTAGGATTTTTACTCATTGTATCTTTAATGATTAACAGTGTAGTTTTAGTTTTTAGTACTGAATTGGCTAGAATTTTACCTGAGTTTATTATGGTATTTTTTGATGCCATTAATTTTATAATTACATTTTTGGTGTTGATGAGCTTGTTTGCGATTATTTATAAGGTATTACCTGATGTAGAAATTGAGTGGAAGAATGTAAAAGCCGGCTCCTTTTTCACCGCGGTATTATTTATGCTTGGTAAATACTTAATTGGTTTTTATATTGCTCTTGCTGGAATTGGAAGTATTTACGGAGCCGCTGGAACCATCATCATTATTGCTGTTTGGGTTTATTATTCAGCAGCAATTCTGTTTTTCGGAGCGGAGTTTACTTGGTCTTATGCTAAGGTTAAAGGATTGCATATCAGACCCTCAAAATATGCGGTTTCAGTAAAAAAAATTGAAGTTGAACAAGGCAAAAAGCCAGTAGATTTAAGTTAAATGAAAATAAAAGGCATCATATTTATCATATTTATCGGTTTTAGATGCGTTGCAATTGCACAAGAAAAGCTAGAGGTATTCTCTAATATAAATGATTATCGTAACGATATTCTTTCAAATCCTGCATATCAATTGGCGGAAATTAGTAAAGCAATCCCAACTATAAAACTGGATATAAAATATGCCACAACCCATAACTTTTCTGGGGTAGCAGTTTACAAACAAGCTAGAGCTTTCGCTCGTAAACCGGTGGTTGATGCTTTAAAGGAAATCCAACTGGACTTAAAAAATCAAGGCTTAGGCTTGGAGATTTTTGATGCTTATCGACCGTATTCGGTCACGGTGAAGTTTTGGAAAGTTACCCCTTTAGAAAAAAAGGAATTTGTTGCCAATCCTAAAACAGGCTCTCGTCACAACCGCGGTTGTGCGGTAGATTTAACTTTGATTAATTTAAAAACCGGCAATGAATTAGAAATGCCAACGCCTTACGATAGTTTTGCTGCCGAAGCTTCCCCAACGTATGAAGATGTTTCTGCTTTACAAAAACAAAACCGCGACCTTCTGATAAAAATCATGGAAAGTCACGGTTTTAAAGTCATTAAAAATGAATGGTGGCATTATGATTTTAATGGCTGGGACAAATTCCCTTTAATGGATATTCCTTTTGAGAAGTTATAAAACTACCGCTTTTCCTTTTTATTAACACTTAACCTTCAATAATCTCAAGCAGTTTTTTAAGATGTTTTGGTTGATGAGCGGCTGAAATAACAAGACGATTTAAGATTTTGCTATCTGAATTTGGATAGGGAAAAGACGTAAAAAGAAAATGATTGGTTTTAAATTTGTCTACAATGCTTGGATTTTGGACGAGTATTACTGGGAAATTTTCAATCCAAAAGAAATCCTCTCTACTCAATTGCGAGGTTAAAAAGTGAAGATTTTCAAACATTCTTAATTTAGCAGTTAGCCTGATGGATTCACTTTTCAAGTAAGTATGTAAAACCGAGGGACTACATGGGGACGATCCGTTAAAAGTCACGGTTTTTCTAATTTCGTTGATTTGATAATTCGAACCTATTATTATTCCAGCATCTAAACTTAAACCTTTTGCCAAAGAGCCGCACAAAAGCCAATCTATATGTATTGGAAGTTTTTTAAGATGTGTAAAATAATCGGCCTCTAAAAAGCCGAAACCATGAGAATGATCTAATAAAAGAGTAATGTTTTTTGAAGGTAAAATCTTGCTTAAAGCCGAAAAATAAAAAATTTTTGGAATGATGTTATTGACAGAATTGCTAATTAATAAAAAATTTGTTTGATGTGATAAATTGATGTAGTCAACTGCTTTCTCAATATTTAGAATACCAGGATTTTCTTTGTAAAGAGCAGGATGAGCATCGTTTATATAAATTAATTCCCGTCTTTTTCCTAAAACCTCTACCGCTAATTCGGCTGCTAACCAACCGCTTGATAGGGTAACAGCTGCTTCACAGCCATAATCCTTTGCCAGTAATTCTTCAGCTTCTTGATAAATGGATAATCGGATGTTATTATTTCTAGAAGCACCATTATTTAAACCCCAAATATTTAATCCGTCTTTAAAAAGAGAAATATATTCTGGATGATAATTTAGACCTAAATAAGATGTTCCACCAAAGAAAAGATGTTCAGTTCCATCTTTATAAACCTCAGGTTTGTAGCCAGAATCGAGTGAAATAAAATCCATTATAATTCAGTAGAATGATGTTTCTCCCCGAAATGCTTCACATTTAATTTGACTTTTCCATTTTTAAGAGTAACCTCAAATATAAAGTCATAATCATTGTCAGTTAAATCTTTTGGTATAATATCTACACCAAAATCTCTGACAATTTGTAAAACTGTGTTGGAGTGGCCAACTATTAAAATATCATGATTACCCTTTAATGCTTTTATTTTCGAAATTAAATCTTGCTGTTTACTGGGGTTATAATTTTCAATTTTAATCTCTTTTTGTTTAGCTAAAGGCGCTGTGGTTTGTTCAGTTCTTTTATATGGAGTCGAATAGATTAGATCAATCTTTTTATTTGAAAGATAATTCTTCAAATCCTCTGCTCTTTTAAATCCCGTTTCCGATAAATCAGGATTGGTGTTTTTTGGATCATCCGTTATTTTCTCGGCATGTCTAACTATCCAGACTTTCGTGACACCCTGCGCTTTTGAATGAAAGCAAAACAATAGTAATACAGCAATAACAACTAATATTCTTTTCATAAATTATTTAGAAATATCATTTTTAAAGGTATCAATGATTTTTTCTATTTTAAATAAAAATTTTTGGTTCATGCAACGTTTGCAAAAGACCATTGTCTATTTATATAGAAGCTTAATAATTTGGAGGCTATTTACATTGATAAACACTACGACCTAGTTGTCGAGTGCAAAAAAGGAGAGCGAAAAGCACATCATGAATTGTACAGGTTATACTCAAAAGCCATGTACAACGTGGCTATGCGCATACTCAACCATACCGATGAAGCTGAAGATGCATTGCAGGAAGCTTTTATGGATGCTTTTACACGAATTAAAGATTTTAGACAAGAAACCACTTTTGGTTTATGGCTTAAACAAATTGTAATCCATCGCTCTATTAACATCCTGCGAAAGCGGAAAATAATCTTTGAAGAAATTGAAGAGGTGGATGTTGAAAGTGTGGTTGATTATGATTGGGAAGTAGAAGAAGAGAATAACTGGAAAGTTGAGGAGGTACGAAAGGCCATTCAGCTTTTACCAGAAGGTTATAGGTTAGTCTTGAGTTTATACTTATTAGAAGGATATGATCATGAAGAAATTGGTCAGATTTTAAAGATAAACGAAGGAACTTCGAGAACACAATTTCTAAGAGCCAAGAAAAAATTAGTAGAGATATTAAAACATAAAGGAATAGCAAGATGAGTGAGAAATTAGAAAACTTTATCAGAAATAATAGGAAAGAGTTTGATGCTTTGGAACCTGATGAAAGCTTATGGACAAAGCTTGATGAACGTTTGGAAGAACAGTGTATCAAACAAAATCAACGTAATAAAATACGTTCAATGTTTACCATTGGAAAAGTAGCTGCTGTTTTTATCATGGTACTGAGTATAGGTTTTATTTGGGGACATTATAAAACACAACAAGCAAACAGTTTAGCCAATATAAACCCGGAATATGCTGCAAAAGAAGTTAGATTTTCATCATTGATAGAAGATAAAAGAACTGAATTAAAGACGTTAAAGAAAATTGATCCTGCGCTCTATAAAATATTTATGAATGAGCAGAAGAAATTAGACAAGGAATATACCGAGTTAAAAGAGAAATTATCAACTACTCCAAATCAAGATAGAATTGTAAAGGCAATGATCCGGAACATGCAAGCGCAAATCTCTCTGCTCAATCAACAACTAAACATTACTAACGAGGTAAAGGAAATTAAATCAAATCAAGATGAAAAAAGTATATAAAACCATGATTTTCACACTTATGCTTTGTTTAAGTATGAGTTTGTTAAAGGCTCAGGAAGTGCCTGTTCCGCCAAAAGTACCTGAAAAGCCCGAAATTCCAGCTCCACCAGCTCCACCAAAATTTGATGAACAAGCTTGGAAGGATTGGGGAGAGAATTTCAAAAAATCTTTCGACGAAAAGAAGTGGAAAGAATGGGGCGAAAAAGCTGGAAAATCTTTCGAAGGATTTGATCAACAATTTGAAGGCATGAATTTGGCTTCCGCCGATTTTGATAAAAAAATGGAAAAGCTAAATGCAAAGCTAAAGGATTTAAAAATTCCAGAACTACCAGCTATGCCCGAAATCCCTGCGATGCCACCAATGCCACCAATTCCTGAAATAAATATTCCTTCTGAAGCTTTTATAAACAACGGTTGGACTTTAGGAGCACCAGAAGATGCGGTTGAAAAGACTAAAAAATTAACCAAAACTTATCCTGCAGATGCTAATGATCAGTTGGCTATTAGTAATAGTTATGGAAAAATAACTGTAAATACTTGGGATAAAAACGAGATTAAAGTTGACGTAGAAATTAAAGCTTATGCTGAAAGTGATGATGATGCTCAGAAATTGTTAGATGGGGTTTCTATAGATAATTCAAAACAAGGTAACTTACTGAAGTTTATCACCAATTTTGGTAGAACCAACAGAAACAACAGTTGGCTGTCCACAAGTTTTTGGCGTGGTGGGGACAGCAAACAAAAAGTAGAGGTTTACTATACGGTTTATATGCCATCTAAAAACACGTTAAATCTAAAAACAAACTACACAAATATCGTACTTCCTGACTTTAATGGTGCGGTTGGAATAAATATGAATTATGGGGATTTGAACACAGGTAAATTGGATGGGTTGATCTATAAAATTTCTTCAAACTATTCTAAGATGAAGATTGAATATATAAATAATGCAGAAGTATTTTGTAATTACGGAGACTTAGAGGTAAATAAGGCTAAAAACTTGAAAGTAAGTTGTAATTATACACATGTAAATATTTCTAGTTTGAGTGAAGATAATTCTATTAAGATGAATTATGGTGATTTTCAGTTAAATAGTTTAGACAAAAATTTTAAAACATTGAATTTAACTTCAAACTATTTGCAATCTAAATTTGACTTTGCTGGAAGCCCTAATTTTAATTTTGATATCAGCACTTCCAATTCAAGCTTCAAATATGATGATAGTAAGGTTATTATTACTGGTAAAACTCCAAGTGATGAAGACAAAGGATGGTCATCTTCCAAAAATTATAAAGGGTATTATGGAAAATCTTCGTCCGCCAATATCAATATCAAGTCTAATTATGGTGGTGTAAAGTTTAATTAAATTAACCTAAACGTTTCCAGAAATACTACTCGACAATATGAAAAAACAATTTTTAATAATAACACTAGTATTATTCCAATTAGATTCCTTTTCACAATCTAAAATTGACCAAAAAGCTGAGAATTTAGAATTTTCTAAAATTTTAAATTATACAAATACAACGTCTTTTAATTTGTTCGACTTAAAACCAAAAGTTGTTATAATAGACTTTTGGGCAACATGGTGTTCTCCTTGTTTAAAATCGTTAGAACATTTAGAAGATTTACAAACAAAATTCAAAGATGATATTCAGGTAATATCCGTTACTGATGAAACTGAGAAAAGAATTAATGCTTTTCTTAATAAACGAACGATGACTTTACCCATAGTATTAGACGAAGACGGTAAACTATCAAAATATTTCCCTCACAAAATAATTTCTCATACTATTATTATCGATCAAAATGGGATTATAAGAGCAATTACAGACCCTGAATCTATAACAGTTGAAACGATTTCTAAGCTTTTAAGAGGCGAAAAAATATCATTGCCTGAAAAAAAAGAAAATTTAGATTTTAATCCTTCTAAACCGCTTTCAGTTAATTCAAATTTTATTTATCAAGTTGTGGTCACTCCATTTCAAAATGGCATACCAAGTATGTCCAACACAAGTGGCGGAGAAATTTATAACGGTAGAAGAATTTTAGCAACCAATTTATCGCTAAAATCATTATACGAAATAGCCTTTGGTTTTCCTGCAAGTATTAAGACTAGAATCGAAGTAAAAGATAAATCTCCTTTTGAATGGAAAAAAGAAAATGCTATTTGTATTGACATCATACTTCCAGAAAATATTGGTTATCAAAGGTTTGATATTATGAAACAGCTTTTAAAAAACATGTATGGATATAAGGTTGAAGTCAAAACTCAAGCTGAAGAAGTGAAAGTTTTAAGAGTTATCAAAAACGGGAAAACCAAATTAAATCTAACGAAAGGCGGAACTCCTTCAAACAGTTATGGAGGAAACGGACTAGATATGATAAATTCAAATACGAATGTAGTTGCTGAATTTTTAGAAAATCAATTTAACAAACCTGTTTTGAATGAAACTAATTTATCTGAAAATTACGACTTGAAATTAGATTGGTATAATGAAGACCCAAAAAAAATATATGAGTCCTTAAAAGATTTAGGTTTGGAACTCATGAATGAAGAAAGGAATATAGAGGTTCTTGTCATAAGTGATAAATAAAGTACTTCTGGTAACAGAAAGTTTAATCTATGCCAGGGCGTATTGCTTTATGTGCCTTTTATGCAAATTAATTATGTTTGTACTTGGGCGGAAATAGTGCAAAAAGGCGGGGACAGCCTTAAACTTGCAAAACGAAAGGCGGACAATTTGTTCGCCTTTTTGTTTTCTATTCCTATCCTTTTTCTATTTTTATAGAAATTATATAAATATGGATTGGATTACAAGTCCCGAGATTTGGATTTCTTTATTAACCTTAACTGTTTTAGAAATTGTTTTAGGGATAGATAATATCGTTTTTATTTCTATCCTGTCAGGAAAATTACCTGAAGATCAACAAAGTAAAGGACGCACAGTTGGTTTAGGCTTGGCCATGATTACAAGAGTCTTATTGCTTTTATCATTAAACTGGATTATGACTTTAACTGCTCCATTATTTAATATGGGAGATTGGATCAGTATTAGCGATCAGGAATTATTAGAGAAATTAGCCATCAGTGGTCGCGATTTAATCTTAATCATAGGCGGATTATTCTTGATTTATAAGAGCACTCATGAGATTCATGAGAAATTAGAAGGAGAAGAAGAGGAAACATCCGTTAAAAAAGTACATTCTTTTTCGGGAGTAATTTTTCAAATTTTATTGTTAGACATAGTTTTCTCTTTAGATTCAGTAATTACAGCAGTCGGAATGGCCAATGAAATTTGGGTAATGATAGCCGCTGTAATTATTGCTGTAATTGTGATGATGTTTTCTTCTGCTGCTATATCGTCTTTTGTAAATGATCATCCTACCGTTAAAATGCTTGCTTTATCTTTTTTATTACTAATAGGAGTTTCGCTATTAGCCGAAGGTTTCGAACAGCATATTCCTAAAGGATATATTTATTTTGCCATGGCTTTCTCTGTTTTAGTTGAAGTGTTAAATCTTAAAATGAAAGGAAAAAGTAAGCCAATTCATTTGAGGCAAACCCCACATCAGGATAAGGAATCTAACTGATAATTTCAACAAATCCGTTTTTAAACAATAAGGTTTCTTTTGAAACCATATATTTATATTTTTGACGTTCCTAATTTTAAAATAAAATGAACAATTGGTTTAAGAAGAATGGTATCCATTTAGCCATGATAGGTTTTTTTGTGGTATTGTGTTTTGTGTATTTCACTCCGGCTTTTCAAGGTAAAGTGTTAATGCAAGGAGATGTGCAAAGAGCTCAGGCGACACAAAGTGAGATCATGAAATTTAAGGCTGAGGATGGTAAAGCACCATTATGGACCAACAGCATGTTTGGTGGGATGCCAGCTTATCAGATTTGGGTCCAATATCCAGATAACGTGACTACACATTTAATCACCGCTTTAAAAACCGCTTTCCCTAATCCAATTGATATTGCATTAATCTATTTATTAGGATCCTATTTCTTAATGATTGTTTTGGGGATGAGTCCATGGCTGGCCGCTGTGGGAGCCATAGCATTTTCATTTTCTTCTTATAATTTCATATTTATTGAAGCGGGGCATAGTAACCAAGCCATGGCTATTGCCTTTTTCCCGGCAATTTTAGGGGCGGTTTTGATGACCTTAAAAGGGAAGCATTGGCTAGGGGCAGCTTTAACAGCTTTATTTGTTGCGATGGAAATCAGATCTAACCACGTACAAATGACTTATTATCTTTTCATTGCCTTAATTCTTTTAATGGGCTTCGAACTGTACAATGCTTTTAAAGAGAAAAGATTACCTGCATTTTGGAAATCAGCAGCGTTTTTAATTGGCGGAGCATTGTTGGGTGTGCTGGTAAACACAAGCAACCTGTGGACTACTTATGAATATGGAAAACTATCTACCCGTGGTAAATCTAACATTAGCACAGACAGTGCACAACCAAATAATGGTTTAGATAAAGATTATGCTTACCAGTGGAGCCAGGGAGTAGGCGAAACGATTACTTTGTTAGTTCCAAACGCTTACGGCGGTGCATCAGCTCCTATTTTAAATGGTGAATCGCATGTTGCGAAAGCTATTCAAGCAAAAGGTGCTGATGTTAATCAAGCCGCTGGTTTTGCACAGCAAATGCCAGTTTATTGGGGCCCTAAACCTTTTACATCTGGTCCTTGGTATTTTGGTGCATTTGTTATATTCCTATTTATTTTTGGATTATTCATTGTAAAAAGCAAATTGAAATGGTGGTTATTAAGTGCGACTATTTTGGGTTTGCTATTATCCTTTGGTAAGAATTTTAGCTTTGTTTCTGACTTGTTTTTCAATTACTTTCCGCTTTACAATAAGTTTAGGTCTGTTGAATTTAACTTGGTTATTCCTAGTTTATGCGTCCCAATTTTAGCTTGTTTAGCAATTTTTGAAGCATCAAAAGATGGTATTGATCAAAAGGAAATCATCAAAAAATTAAAACTCAGCGCCTATATTGTTTTGGGTATTTTGGTTGTATTAATTGCAGTACCAAGTATTTTATTTTCATTCAAAGCAGATAATCATCAAGATTTTCTTACACAATTAAATCAAGTCGCAGGTGGAGATACTAGTTTTGGACCAAGCATTGGGCAAGCATTAATAGAAGATAGGATATCGCTTTTCAGGGCAGACGCTATTCGTTCTTTAATATTTATAGTTCTGGGTATTGCGGTTTTGTGGGCTTTAATAAATAAAAAAGTAAGTAAGCAAATTGGGTTTATAATTATCGGAGTAATTATATTGACTGACCTTTGGTCTGTTGATAAAAGATATTTGAACGATGATAAATTTGTTCCCAAGGCGGTAATGAATCAACAAGCTAAACCACGTCAGGTTGATGAATTTATAATGAGAGATACTGATCCAGATTATAGGGTATTAGATTTAACAATTGGGACTTTCTCTGATGCATCAGCCACAGCTTTTCATAAAACTATCGGGGGTTACCACGCCGCTAAATTAAAGCGTTTCCAGGAAGTTATTGATAAGCAGTTTACAGGTAGTTTAAATCAAGATGTTTTGGACATGCTGAACACCAAATATTTTATTACACAAGGTAAAGATGGGCAAAGTTCGTCAATGCAAGCCAATGCTACAGCTTGCGGTCATGCCTGGTTTGTTCAAAGTATACAATTTGCAAAAAACAATGATCAGGAGATGCAGGCTATTAGCTCTTTTGATCCTAAAAAAGAAGCTATTGTGAATGAAGAATTTAAAAGCATGATTGATGATAAAAATGTTGGAATTGCCGCAAACGGACAGATTAAACTAACTGATTATCATCCCGATGACTTAAAATATGAATATTCTTCAGATAAAAATGTAGTGGCCGTATTTTCAGAAATTTGGTATCCTAAAGGATGGAAAATGTATGTTGATGGTGAAGAGAAGCCATATTTTAGAGCTAACTACTTGTTAAGAGCAGCAGTTTTACCAGGTGGAAATCATAAAGTAGAGTGGAAATTCGAACCTCAATCTTATTTTTTAGGAGAAAAAATTTCGTTAATTGGTTCTATATTATTAGTTTTAGGTCTAGCATTTGGAATTTATCGCCAAAGAGCTACTAAGCAACCCGCTTAAACTAACCAGTTTAATAACTGAAATCCCGATTCAAAAAGATCGGGATTTCTAATTTTATAGGGTTTTTGTTCTGAAATTAATCGTTGGTTTTTTGGTTCTTTAGGTAGTAAATTCCAAGTTTGGAAGCAATCACAAGATGATTAAAAAGGTTTGGAAGGAAGCCGTAATATTTCTTAAAAATCTCATATCGTTCCATTAAACTTTCTCGATGCTTTTGTTTAGACATGCCACCTATTAAATATTTTGCAACATATTGTTGCGTGTTTACGGTTGTTTTCGCTTTGGATATCGCATCTAAAATCCAATCAATATCAGCACTTAATTGATATTTAGAATCAAAAGATTTGGTTAGGCTTTTACGGATATAAATCGCCTGATGACTCACACTCATTCCGTATTTAAAACTTGATAAAGTTAATTGCTCAGGTGTTTGATGTCTCCGCCTTCCCTCACTTTGCAATAGCTTATTTAGCATTTCTGTCTCACCGTAATAGATATCAGCGTAAGCCATAGAATTAAAAACTTTTTCTATAGTGTCAGTTGCAAAAACTTCATCACCAGAATTCATAAACAAAACATAATCGCCTTTGGCTAAATCTAATCCTTTGTTCATGGCTTCGTAAATTCCTTGATCAGGTTCGGAAATTAAAACATCGATTTTGTCATGATATTTCTTCAATATATTAAAAGTTCCATCAGTTGAAGCACCATCAATCACTACATATTCGATATTGGGATAACTTTGGTTAATCACCGATTTTATCGTACGCTCAATGTGCTTCACATTATTGTAAACCACGGTGATGACTGATAATGAAGGTTTAAAATCTTGTTCCATTTCTATTTGGATAAAAGATTTTGATAAACTTGAATATGCTGCTGAGCGATATTTTCCTCTGAAAAATTGTCGAGTACTTTAGCTCGAGCATTTTTATTTAAAGTCTCCTTATCGGGATGCTCGTAAATCCATTGAATTCCCCTCATAAAATCCTCCGAATCTTTATACTCGGCCAAGTATCCATTTTTTTGATGTTCGACCATATCAGGAATGCCACCCGTTGTAAAGGAAATTACAGGTGTACCACAAGCCAAACTTTCCATAACTGTATTAGGCAAGTTGTCATCTAAAGAAGTAATTAAAAATGCATCTGCAGCGGCATAAGCCGACGCGAGTTTTTGATCATCATTAAGGGTTCCTAAAAATCTCACAGGAATTTTAAAAGGCGGTGGAGATTGCGAATCACGGTTTCCAAAAACAACCAAAGTAACCTTATTTTTTAATTCGGGATTTTGAACCATCCATAAATCTAAAGCATCAATTAAATAGGAAGTTCCTTTATGCGCATCTTTTTTTGACGGCATAAATCCAGTTAACAAAACGAATCTATCGAGATCTATTTTTAATGATTTTCTGGCTACTGATTTTTCTATGGGTTTAAAAATATTGGTTTCTAAAGTATTCGGAATCACTTTAACCAAATGGTTTTTTAATAATCCGCTTTGATTTGCCGCTTGTGCTAACCAACTACTCGGGCTGATAAAATAAGGTTTCATCTGCTCATAAGCATGTTGCTTTTTAACCCAAATCCGGTGAGAAACATCATCAGCTCCTGGGTCTTTTAACAACGGACAAAAGCCACAATTTCCTTGATAATTTTTACAATCAAACCGTACATGACAACCGCCGGTAAAAGGGTTACTGTCATGCATGGTCCACACAATCGGTTTGTTTAGAGAGGCTAATTTGGCTAAATTCGATGAGTTTAAAAAGCCATGGTTTATCCAGTGTAAATGGATAATATCTGCAGCCAAAACTGCTGGATGACGATGAATATCCCTACCAAAAAAAGAAAGAGAAAACGGCACTTTTGAATTTTCCTCATATAATCTAGGTAAATAACGCTCCGCTAAAATAGTTGCGGTAGCATAAGCTTTACCAGCAAAATTTGGATACAACATATGTATATCTGGCTTTTTGCCAAATTTTATATAAGTATACATTTCGCTATTCATTCCAGCATTTCGCAAGGCAGTATTTAAGCGGTAGCTAGCTCTTCCTGCTCCCCCATTTCCGTCGTAAGTATTTAGATGGATTACTTTCATCGAAGGTAAAAATACAATTCTTTGCTTTCTTTTTATTTTCTTTGCTAAAGCTTATGGCAAACGAACTTACAGATAGAACTTTCTGGCAAAAATATTGGGAAAGTAAAAAGGGATTAATTGTTGAAATTCCAAGAAAATATATTTTTAATGATATTTTCGATCGAGTTTTTTCTGAACAGAAAATTAAATCGGCTATCGAATTAGGTGGATTTCCTGGTTATTATGCAGTTTTCTTAAAAAAGTACTATCATGCAGAAACCACACTACTTGATTATTTTATTTATCCATCCATCACCAAAGAGTTAGTCGAAAAAAATGGATTGGATGAAAATGATTTAACTATTATTGAAGCTGATTTGTTTAATTATCAACCTCAAAAGAAATACGATTTAGTGCTTTCTTGCGGATTAATAGAGCATTTTGAAGACACTCAGGCTATCATTAAAACGCATCTTCAGTTTTTAAATGATGGTGGAAAGCTATTAATTACACTTCCAAATTTCACAGGTGTTAACGGTTGGGTACAAAAGAATTTTGACTATTCTAACTATGAGAAGCATAATATCAAAAGTATGGACCCACAACTTTTGAAAAATATTGCTACCAATTTGGGGTTGAAAGAAGTGAAAGCTTATTATTACGGAGGTTTTAGTACTTGGTTAGAAAATAAGGAAGAAAAATCGGCTTTTGCCAAATTAACTGTAAAAACTATTTGGTACGCGGGGAAGATGATTACTAAGACTTTTAAATTCGAGAGTAAATTATTCTCTCCTTATATTGTATTGGAAGCTAAGAAGTAATTTTATTAATTGATTTTCTTTTTAATAAACCGAATCATTCTTTGAAGGATATTTCCTTTTCTTTTAGAAAGAAATGTTTTTACTAATTCATAGGCTTTCAAATTCTCTTTGATCTCGTTTGGAAAATCCTTAATGGCATGTTGATGAATATTTACCGCATAAGTATTCTCCACATTAGAATGGATTCCACTACCATCATGACCAATATTATGGATCAAGGATTTTGATGGATTTAAGCTTAAGCCGCCGTTTAAAAATACTGAGGCATACCAACGAATTGCCCAAGAATTGTTTTTGCCTGCTTTAAATTCTTTCATCTGTTTCCAGAAATTCATTTTGCCTTCTATCGAAAAATCCTTGATTTTTTGTGAATCAAATTTCGAAATTAAATCATCAATATCAGGATTGAAATGATCCCATGCTCTTTTCCAGGTCGCCCATCCCCAACTGTGTACTGCCCTATACATAAATGTCTCTGGAAATTCATCGACCTTGGTTAAAGGATACATGTAAGCGCTGATGTGCATTAGCTTTTCTTCATCCTGATATTTATCCAAAGCTTCGTTAAAATATTCTAAAGTATAAGGAGAGCTCAGCAAGTCATCTTCAAAAACGATCACTTTACCATAGGTTTCTATCAATTCACTTACGCCATTGATGATGGATTGTGCTAAACCTAGATTCTTTTTTTGTTGGATGATTTTAACGTTTTTAAAGCCTTCAGCAGTCTTTATTATTTCTAAAACTTGATTAACATTTTCTTCATCGGAAATGCTTTTTGCTGCGTCAGCGAATATGTATAAACGAGATTCTTCTGCCAAGTAGTTAGCTTGCAAAAATTTCAATGTTCGTCTGGTATGGTCCGGACGATTATAAACAAATAGTGCTATTGGAGCCAGTTTTTGCATTATTTTCTTTTCAATTTACCTAATATCTGATCTATAAACTCATTTATATCCGGAGATATTTTAAAAGAGTAACTTAATCTTAGATAAAAAAGCGCCATTAAGCTAGACCTATAAATCACATCTACATAGAAATTATACCCATAAGGTAGATAGATTCCAAACATTAAAACGGCGAGTGAAATCAAAATTAGTTTGATAAACTTTCCATTAAATGGTTGAAGTTGATACTTTAAATTAAGGTAAAGCCAATAAGTAAAATTGAGCGCAAACATAGTAAGGGCATAAGAAATTGCTGCCCCCATCATCCCAATTTTGGGAATTAGAATGACGTTTAAGGCTGCACACAAAACTGCGGCAAAAATCAAAATATACATGACCAATCGGTAATGCTTAGAAAAACTGATGATAGCTCCATTGAGTCCTCCGGTTATATCAAACAAAAAACCTAAACCAATCACAACGAAAACCCCATAAAAATTAGTGTACTCTGGCTTATGCAAAAGGAACAACACGTTTTGCCAGTTGGCAATCAAACCAATGAAAAGTAAGCAGCCCAAAAAGAATTGAACCAATGATGTTTTATGATAGATTTTATTAATTTTTTGTAAATCTTCCGTTTTCCAGGCATCAGCAATAATTTGATAAGAAGTAGTATTCAAGGCCTTAGCGGGAAGATTAATTACCAATGCCATCCCAAAGAAGGTGACATAATAACCCACCATGGCTTCACTAGAAAATACTTTAAGTAAAATGGTATCAATATTTTGGATCATAGCAAAAGAGCCACCAGCTAACATGGAGTATAATCCATAACGCAATATTTCTGGCGACTTTTCTTTCACTTCTTTGGACACTGGGAGAAAGCGGATGAGGTCTAATTTCTTTAAATAGATTAATAAAATCACAAGAATGAGTGCATTTGCGCCCACATACCAGTAAACAAATCCATTATAATCAAATACTTGAAAGAAGATAAGAATGATGGCGATACTGGTTAATATTTTTAATAAAACCTCTCTTAAGAAGGATGGGAAAATATTATGGAAAGTTGTTCGGGCAAAAGTTTCGGCTAGGTTATACCAAAGAGTGAAAAGTGAAACGGGAATAATTAAATAGTAGTATTTGTAA
The DNA here is from genome assembly GCA_014378105.1 of Pseudopedobacter sp. Lineage (GTDB taxonomy): Bacteria > Bacteroidota > Bacteroidia > Sphingobacteriales > Sphingobacteriaceae > Pseudopedobacter. The sequence goes on along the minus strand of JACMOI010000161.1, from coordinate 10,185 downwards.
AAGAGAGAGGAGCCCTTATCATCTGCTTTTAGCTGTTGAATCAACTCCTTTCCTAAAATATAAACGATACTTACGATGATAAATCCAACAAGAGTAACCTTAAAAACATACACCGGGAACCCGCCATGCTTTTTATCTTCCGTTCTGAAAAAGGGAAAATAGCGAGTAATGACACTGCTAAAACCAATAGCCGCTAACTGAGTGAGTAAAAGAGATACAGCTGTTATTAATCCAAAAAAGCCAATTTGTGCGGGTGTTAAAACTCGCTGAAATAAAATAATTAGGTTAAAAAAACCAAGCGCTGTACCTATATAGAGCGTGATGCTATTAAAGAAGCCTTGTTTTTTTAAGAGATTCATGCTTTAGTTGACTAATTGGGCAAATAAATTTTGTGGCTCATAGTTTTGAACCGCAATTTTAGCGCTTTCTTTTAGTTTGTTTAGTTTATTTTGATCCTGAATTAAATCAAAGATAACAGGATAAAGGTCATTCTGATAAGAAATGCAGCTTGATTTTAAATCGGTTGGAATTGGATAACCAACAGGAAAAATGCCTGGTTTGGCCGCTTTAATCAGGTTAAAGATGACACCAGTTTCTTTAGTTTCTCCGTATTTACTTTGAGAATTAATATTTACTTTTAAGTTTCCAAGGATGATATCTGAGCTGAAGAGGCGTTTTTGAAAAACATCTTTTGATATGAATTCTTCATTAAAAATCACATCAATACCAGCCTCATTTAATTGTTTGATTTTTGGAATCAAATATTTTCCAGAATCAGGAATGAATCCTAATAAATCAATGGTTAGCTTTCCTTTAAAATCATCAACATGATCAGTTAAAACGAAGAATAAACTATCGTAATCTCTTCGGTGTGTGTCCACCATTCCTGGGATACAAATTCTTAGCTTCTGATGATTTATAGATAGGTCTTCTGACTCTTGATGAATACAAAACGGGAAGGCGATGATCTTTTTTTTCTCAATAAACTGAGTTAAATAGGTTTTCTGACTTTCGCTGTAAACCAGAATTTGAGATTCACTATTTTTTATTTTATGGATGATTTGATCTCTATAGTCTTGATGTTTAAAATCTTTAAAAAAATACTTAATAGGTAAATAGAAATTGTGCTTTAAAGAGGGGTTTTTGGAGGGATTTAAAAGTTTAAAACTCAATAATTTTCTCCTTCTAGAAAATCCATTATTAAACCAAGTATCCAAATTGTGAACCGTTAGAATAACCTTCGATTTCCAATCAATAAATGCGAACTCCTTAAAATATGTAGATATGGTATTGATATGAATACGATCGAAATTAATTTGATTTATAGACGCTAAAAAATCAGTAACGCTTTGATCTTTATTTTTTTTTATGATTTGGATATTATCCTCTTTAAAATGATAGAGTTTTGCCATTTCATCTGTAATAAAAACAGTGATTTGGTTTGATTTTGAAACTGCATAAGTTAACGCCAATGCCTCTACGGCATTATAGTGATTAGCTTCGCAAATTTCAATTAGGGCAATTTTCAATTTAAATTAGCATTAAAGAAAAGAGATTCAGCATATAATATTCTCCCGTCTTTTTTATTAATGGCCTGTGTTAGGTTTCCTTTAAAGGTAAATCCAATTCCAAATAATAATTGATAAATGCCATCAAATAATAATTGATCCTTGTATAACTCTTCAAAAGAGGTTTCTATTAATATAAAATCAGCTTTTTTAAGTGTTTCTAAGCCACCTTTAATTACCCTATCCTCAAAACCTTGCACATCAATTTTGACCATAAATTTTCCTTCGATGTTTAGTTCTGGAAAAATAGTATCTAATTTTTTAATACTGATTTTTTCTTTTTCTACAAAATTGGTTCCTGCAAAAACTTCTTTATGCAAATCAGCCATCGGTAACAAGGAGGAACTAGGAGAGTGAGCACTAATATTAATTTCTTGTTCCTCTTCAACTTCACCTAAAGCGCAATTAAATGCTTTAATTTTTAAGCCTTTCGTATTGATTAAAAGCTCGTCGTAACATTTTTTAATAGGTTCGAATGATATGATGTTTACGTTTGGTAAAATCTCATTTATTCTACTAGCAAATTGTCCAGTATTTGCCCCTATATCTAATACATTTTTAATATTTCTGGTTTGCAACCATAGATTATTTTCTGGGCGAACTAATTTTACAATTAGACCCATTTTGTAAAGTATATCTTGAACGAATTTTATCATTGTAAGCGATGAATTTTTTATCAAACTTATCAAATTATTGATAGATATTAATTTTAAGAACAAAAAAAAGTCCCTCGTTAAAGGGACTTTTTGTTATAGTTTATTTAAAATTATTGATTGATCAAAGATTTTCCTTTGACCTTACGTTCTTGATCTGTTAAATAAATTTTACGTAAACGGATACTAGCAGGCGTTACTTCAATATACTCATCAGCTTGTATGTATTCCATACATTCTTCTAAAGAGAATTTAATTGCTGGGGAAATACGAACGTTATCATCTGTACCAGAAGCTCTCATGTTGGTTAATTGCTTTCCTTTAGTGATGTTAATGACTAAATCACTATCACGTATATGCTCGCCTAAAACCTGACCTTCGTAAATATCAACACCCGGATCAACAAAGAAACGTCCTCTGTCTTGCAACTTGTCAATGGCATAAGCAGTAGTCATCCCTTTATCCATAGAAATTAAAACGCCATTACCTCTTCCCGGAATTGGACCTTTCCAAGGCTCGTAAGCTTTGAATCGGTGAGCCATAATAGCTTCTCCTGCAGTAGCAGTTAAAACATTATTTCTTAAACCAATAATACCCCGAGCAGGAATTTCAAATTCTAAATGTTGTAAATCACCTTTAGGTTCCATGACTAGTAAATCGCCTTTACGTTGAGTTACTAATTCAATTACTTTACCGGCAACTTCACCTGGTACATCTACAATTAACGTTTCAACAGGCTCACACTTCACGTCGTCAATTATCTTTACAATTACTTGTGGTTGCCCTACTTGTAATTCATAACCTTCACGACGCATGGTTTCAATCAAAACTGACAAATGGAGAATACCACGTCCGTAAACAAGGTAAGAATCTGGAGATTCTGTTTCTACCACTTTTAAGGCTAAATTTTTCTCCATCTCTTTGTATAAACGCTCACGTAAACGCTGGGAGGTTACAAATTTACCTTCTTTACCAAAGAAAGGAGAGTTATTGATGGTAAACAACATGTTCATTGTTGGCTCATCAATATGGATCACTTCTAATTGCTCTGGATTGTTAAAATCTGCAATGGTATCGCCAATATCAAAACCCTCGATACCCACTACTGCGCAAATATCACCAGAAGAAACCTCAGTAACTTTTACCTTACCTAAGCCTTCGAAAGTATATAATTCTTTAATTCTTGATTTTACAATCTTACCATCACGTTTCACTAAAGAAACAGGCATATTTTCTTTGATGGTTCCACGAGCAACTCTACCAATTGCAATACGACCTACGAAAGAAGAGTAATCTAAAGAGGTGATTTGCATTTGTAAGGTGCCTTCTTGTATTGGAGCAGGGGGAATGTTTTCCAAAATAGCATCCATCAAAGGGAAAATGTTGTCAGTTGGTTTTTGCCAATCTGTACTCATCCAACCTTGTTTAGAAGAACCATAGATTACCTGGAAGTCTAATTGATCTTCTGTTGCTTCTAAGTTGAAAAACAATTCGAAAATTTGCTCGTAAACCTCTTCTGGGCGACAGTTTTCTTTATCAACCTTATTTACCACAACAATTGGCTTTAAACCTAAAGCCAATGCTTTTTGCGTTACGAAACGAGTTTGAGGCATTGCGCCTTCAAAAGCGTCACAAAGTATCAATACTCCATCAGCCATTTTTAATACACGCTCTACTTCACCACCGAAATCGGCGTGACCAGGAGTATCAATAATGTTGATTTTAACATCTTTATATTGAACAGAAACATTTTTAGAAACGATGGTAATACCACGCTCACGTTCCAAATCATTATTATCCAATATTAATTCTCCTGTAGATTCGTTATCTCTAAAGATAGAACAAGAGTGTAAAATTTTGTCAACCAATGTAGTTTTACCGTGGTCAACGTGAGCGATGATCGCTATATTTCTTATCTTTTGCATGCAAAAAAGCCTTAAAAAAATTTTTGCAAAGCTAAGTTTAATATTTGAAAATAAAGCAGTTTGAATATTTGAAAATGAAATGACTATGTTGTTAACATATTAAATTAACTTTGAAAAGTTATGGGAATACAAAATATCATCGTATTGATACTCTTTTTGGGAGCATCAGCTTATATAATACGAAGCATTTATAGAAGTTTTAAAGCAAAAAATGGTTGCGGCACAAACTGTAAATGCGGCGTAGATTTTTCTAAAATCGAAGCAGACAAGTTTTAGCGTTTTTTATTAAAACTCATTATTATTTCATTACAATTTTTTTGATTTGTAGTGTTATTAAACAAAATTTAAAGTGCAAGGCAAACAAGTTTTTCAAACCTTATCTCCCAACCGGTGGAAAAGGTTTAAATGGATGAGTAGAATTATCTTTTTGATAATTGCTTTATCTATCATCTCTGTAGTAATCACTATTTCCTCAAAACAATACCCAAAACTTCCCGATTTAAGCAAAGAGTATAATACCTATTCACCAAAGGAGATTGCTAAAATTAAGGTATCACAAAAGTATAAAGAATTTAAAATACAAAAAGCAAAAATTATTGAACTTCAAAAAGATAAGGAAGCTTATCACAAGCTTCATAACAATAATATAGACAGAATTAATTTTGGCTTTTTTGTAGATTGGGATCCACAATCTTACACTTCATTAAATGATCACATCAAAAAAATGGATGTGATTATTCCTGAATTTTTCTTTCTGGACCCTCAAAGTGACACACTTAGAACTCATATAGATCAGGATGTCATCAAAATTGTAAAAACCCATCATAAAAAAATTATAGCCTCAGTAAAGAATTTCATCAACGGAAATTGGAACGGGGAAGCAGTTCACAGAATTATCAACTCTAAACAACACACTCAAGCTTTTATCAATAATCTTATTTTTCAACTTCAGAAGTATAAATTGGATGGTGTGAATATAGATTTTGAAGAATTGGTTGAAAACTCTGATCAATCAATCATCAATTTTCAAAAACAGCTGTATAATCAACTCCATCAAAAAGGTTATATGGTTACTCAGGATGTATCGCCAGATAATAATGATTATAACGTGAAGGAGTTGGCAAAGTATAACGATTATATTTTTCTAATGGCTTATGATCAACACACTGAATTAAGTAATGCAGGTGATATTTCACATCAACGCTGGGTTGAGGAAAAATTGGACAAAATATGTAAAGAAATTCCAAGTTCAAAAGTTGTTTTAGCAATTGCTGGATACGGATTTGATTGGCCTGAGAATGGACAAGGTGTGAACGTAACTTATCAAACTGCCATTAGCCAAGCTCAACAATTTCACGCAAAAGTATTGTTCGATCCTCAATCTGGAAATTTACATTATAGCTATTTAGATAATCGCAATGTGAAGCATCAAGTTTACTTTACTGATGCTGCAACAAATTTCAACATCATGCGCATGGCAGATGATTGGGGTGTGGCTGGTGTTGCGTTGTGGAGATTAGGTTCTGAGGATTCCAGACTTTGGCAGTTTTTTAACAAAGATTTATCAATAGAGCAACTGAATAAGGAACATTACAGTGGAAATGAGCTTTCAAAAGTGCAATTAAACGATAGGGTAAATTATACCGGTGATGGCGAGATTCTAGATTTGGTTACTACACCAAAAGAAGGAAAGTTAACCCTAAAAATGGATTCGTTGACCAAAATGATTGTTGATCAGCAATATGTTGATTTACCTACTAAATATGTAATCAATAAATTCGGTAAAGCCGATAAAAAGGTAATCCTCACTTTTGATGATGGTCCAGATCCAACTTATACTCCGCAAGTTTTAGAAATATTACAGCGGGAGCATGTGCCTGCGACTTTCTTTGTAGTTGGCGTGATGGCCGAGCAAAATATTCCTTTATTAAAGGAAATTTACGACGACGGCTTCGAAATAGGTAACCATACTTTTTTTCATCCCGATTTATCTAAAGTTAGTCGAACTAGGGTAATTTTTGAGTTAAATGCAACTAGAAAATTGATAGAATGTGTAACAGGAAGGAGTACTATTTTATTTAGAGCACCTTTTAATGCTGACGCGGAACCACAAGTAAGAGCCGAAGTGTTACCAGTAGCACAAAGTAGGGCTGAAAATTATATCAATGTTGGAGAATCAATTGACCCACAAGATTGGCGACCTGGAATTTCTGCCGATACAATTGTTGCAAGAGTAATAGCACAACAAAGCCATGGAAGCATTATTTTACTACACGATGCAGGTGGAGATCGATCAGCAACCGTAGAGGCTTTGCCTAGAATTATTGATTACTTCAAAAAGAAGGGATATGAATTTACTACAGTATCTCATATCATTGGGAAGACGAAAGCCGAAGTAATGCCCGCTATCACAGACGATGCCAATTCGGGTCTTACAGGTAAAGCCGACGAAATTTTTATCACTTCTTTCTTTTACGGGAATAGAATTCTTTACTATATATTTATTACAGCCATTGTTTTGGCTTTTATGAGGTTATTGATTATTACAACTCTAGCCTTAAGAAAGCATAAAAAAGAAAAGAATTTAGAACGTTTAGCGCCTGATTATTTTCCTCCGGTAAGCGTCATCATTCCGGCATATAATGAGGAAATAACAGTTATCAAAACCATAGAGAGCTTATTAAATCTAAATTATCCAAATTTCGAGTTGTTATTTGTAGATGATGGTTCTAAAGATGATACCTATAAAGTGGTGCAAGCTGCTTATCAAAACCACCCGAATGTTACAATTTATACCAAAGAAAATGGTGGGAAAGCTTCTGCATTAAACTTTGGAATACAAAAATCTAAGTATGATTTTATTGTATGTATTGATGCTGATACTCAACTTAACAAAGGGGCCATTAGAAATTTGATGATAGGTTTTGAAAATGAAGAAGTTGCTGCCATAGCAGGGACAGTAAAAGTTGGGAACGAAAATAATTTACTCACAAAATGGCAGTCGATAGAATATATTACTAGCCAAAGTATGGATAGGAGAGCTTTTGAGGTTTTAAACAGTATAACTGTTATTCCCGGAGCTATCGGAGCTTTTAGAAAAAAAGTGGTTCAGGAAGTTGGAGGTTTTACTAGTGATACCTTAGCAGAAGATTGTGATCTAACCATGCGGATTCTGAAAGCTGGTTATATTGTGAAAAACAGTACAGATGCGATTGCATATACCGAAGCTCCCGAGACACTAGACATGTTCTTAAAGCAAAGATTTAGATGGAGTTACGGAGTGATCCAAAGCTTTTGGAAAAATAGGGATGCTTTGTTTAGGAGGAAGTACGGCTATTTTGGTATGATAGGCATGCCTAATATTTTAATTTTTCAAATTATTCTTCCTCTGTTTGCCCCCTTAGCTGACTTATTTATGTTAACAGCAGTAATAAGTGGAGTTTGGAATTTGGTTAGTATAGGTGCTTTAAATTGGGCGGCAATTCAAAGTACATTCTCCTTAAGTACTAGTTTTGGTCAGGTAATTTTTTATTATGCGTTGTTTATTGTGGTTGATATTATTTTTGCAAGTTTCGCATTTAAAATTGAAAATGAACCAAGAAGAAAATTGATATACTTAATTCCACAGCGTTTTATTTGGAGACAGTTAATGTATTACGTACTTTTTAAATCAATTAGAAAAGCCTTAAAAGGTGAAATTAACGGGTGGGGTGTTTTAAAAAGAACAGGAAACGTTGTTGCTCAAACAAGCTAAACTTAAGATTTTACTTTAGGCGTTTTAACACTCTATTCGCTGTAGTCCTGATGAAAAATCAGGAGCTGTCTCTACTATCGTTAACGCAAAAAATCAAAATTAATCACATTTATCTTTGTGGCGAGTATCAGCTATTTGGATGATTTTCCAATCGCCATTTTCAGCTTTATAAAGCTGAAAAGAATCAACTCCGCAATGGCTCATTTTATCATTGATATAAAACTGATATTCAGCCCAAACTTGTGCTAAATTTCCATCAACTTTTACATCATAAAAAAGAACTCGTTCTTCAATTTTAGTATTCGATGGTATAGCAGTAATTTGTTTTACAAAATCGTCAACACTTTCTAACTGTAATTGTGGTTTGCCAGAATCATCAACAGAAACACTTTGCAATCTTGCAGATGAATGCATAACAGATTTAATGGCAACAGCATCTTTTGCAGCCATTCCATTAAATAGAACATCAATAACTTGTTGTACAGCTAATTCATCAACAGATTGAGCCTTAGAAATCATAAAGCAAAACAAAAAACTGATTACAAAAAAAAGTCTTTTCATTATTAAAACTGATAAACCATGGCGTTAATATTCATTCCTGCACCAACTGAGGCTAATAGCGCAACATCACCTTCTTTTGGTTCATGCATTCCCATTTCCTTTTTCAAAATCATATCCAACAAAGTAGGAATTGTAGCCACAGAAGAATTTCCTAATTTGGCAATAGTCATTGGCATAATATCAGCTGGAGGTGTATCAACTCCATAAAGTTTGAAAAAGCGTTTTAAAATAGCTTCATCCATTTTACCATTCGCTTGATGAACCAGTACTTTATTGATTTTGTCAAAAGAAATTCCCGCTTTATCAACAGCCATTTGCATCACTAAAGGCACATTTACTAAGGCATATTCATAAACTTTTCTTCCATCCATTTTAAGATAGATATCTTCAATAGCCTCGTAATTTTCTTTACTCGATCCTTCCATCCGCAAAAACCAAGCTTGGTTTTGGGTATGTGTTTGAGATTTATGACTTAAAATACCTTTTGAACCACTTTTTGAAGCCGATAAAATAGTAGCGCCAGCCCCGTCAGAATAAATCATACTGTCTCTATCATGTGGGTCTATGACTCTCGATAAAGACTCGGCGCCAATAATTAAAACATGCTTTGCATCTCCTGATTTTATGTAATAATCAGCCTGAATCATGCCTTGCAACCATCCTGGACAGCCAAAAGGCAAATCATAGGCTACACAATCAGGGTTTTGAATATCTAGTTTATGCTTAACCCGACTAGCTAAAGTTGGAACCATATCAGTTCTATTACCACCAGCCTTGATGTCACCAAAATTATGTGCTACAATAATGTAATCTAATTCTTCTTTATCGACACCAGAACTTTCTAATGCATCTTTAGCAGATAAATAAGCTAAATCGGAAGTCATTTGATCATCTTCAGCGTATCTTCTTTCTTCAATATCTGTAATAGCTTGAAATTTATTGATCACATCGATATTATTTCGCAAAACCGGTGATCCATCTTTTTCAAAAAACGAATGAGCCATAAAGTCCTCGTTCTTAACAATTCTGTGTGGTATGTATTTACCTGTCCCACTTATAAAAGACTTTATATTTTGACTCATAAACAATATTATATACTGAATACTTAATTGGTATAATGTATAAAGTTAAAAATAAAAATTTGAAAGACAATACAAATTTTAGGTTTTAAAGAATGAAAGTAAGAAAAGAAGCAGAGTAATGGAATTTTAATAATTTTTTAGAATAAACTGAATTGATGATTACTTTTTGTAAAATGGTTGAGTTTATAAGGCCTCATTCCTTTGGTTTTAATGCATTTATTCACAGAAAGCTTGAATAGCTGATGTATAGCTTCTGCTTCTTTTCCATCACCGGATATTCTTTTTCCAAAGCGGCTATCATTTAATTTTCCTTGGTGGCAGGCTTCTATTAAATGAATTACTTTTTGAGCTTTATCAGGATATGCTTTTTCAATCCAATATTTAAATAGGTCTGCAACAGCTCCATTAAGCCTAACAATGGTGAAACTTGCATCATTAACACCAACATCGGCAGCAGCCTTGATAATTTTAAGAATTTCATCACTGTTTAAGCCAGGAATTATTGGAGCAACCATTACTCTTACCGGAATATTTCTTATAGCTAAAGACTCAATTACTTTTAATCTACCTTTTCCGGTTACTGTCCTTGGTTCAAGTTTTAGCCTTAAATCTTCATTTAAAGTTGTTAAACTAATATTAACG
>JACMOI010000160.1 GCA_014378105.1 Pseudopedobacter sp. | reverse complement strand
GTGATGCCCGCATTGTTCACCACAATGTCTAAAGTGCCAAAATCAGTTACAATATCATTAATTAATTGTTCTGCCTCTGCATATTTTGAAGCATCGGAACGATAACCTTTAATCTGCGTTCCAAATGCTTTCAACTCTTCTTCCAAAGCCAAACCTTTTTCTACTGAAGATAAGTAAGTGAAAGCCACATTTGCACCATGTTCTGCAAATTTTTCTGCTATTTTACGTCCTATTCCTTTAGATGCACCCGTAATCAGAGCCGTTTTTCCTTCTAATAATTTCATGCTTGTTCAATTGTTTACAGCCGTGAAAATAGGGAATTTTTATTTCCGATGGAATCATTTTATGAAAAGCAAGGGAAACCATTTTTCGGAGGCGACAGTCCTACCAACCGCTCATACTTCACAAGGCATTATTCAAATGGCCGGTATCCGCTCTTGTCAGGTTTATTTAACTTGGGATAATGCAATGTTAAAAATGGTTAATATGCGGTTTTTAAATAGAAACTAAAATCAATTTATTCTAAATTAGGTTTTGAAAACTATTAAATATGAAAGACCATTTTAAAGCATTACCATTTTTTGTATTTTTACTATGCTGCCCATTATTGATTTTTGCTCAAAACATAAAGCCTTACATTTCTGCAAGAGTGGATACCTCAAAAACTGAAGTCAAAGCAATCTATCAGCTTTATACCAATTACCTCAATTCTAGACCCGATAGTTCTTATGCAAATCCATATTGGAATAAAAATGATTATTACCCAGCACTTCTAGAAAATCAAATCCCAATTGATAGATCAGCTAGTCTAATGTTTGGAACCTATTTCAAAGGTTTTATGAAATATTACGAACCTCTAATTTTACAAATTGACAGCCTCAATAATAATTTATATCAGGTGAAAACCATTTTCAAATCTAATAAAGCAGAAGCTGATTCTACCGGCACCTCAATATCTTACATCACAAACCTTTATGTTCAAAGAGATGAAAATGGTAATTTTAAATTAGAAAATACAATTAATGAACGCACCAGAAATTGGGAAACTATACATTATAAATTCATTACCTATATCATTCACCCTAATTGTAAATTCAATGAAAAAGAAGCAGAAAATGCTATAAAATTTTGTGAAGAAATAGCTAAAAAATTTGGTCTACAAATTAAACCCTTCAAATATTATATCCTACCAAATGTTGATGAATTAGGACGAATCTACAATTTTGATTATTGGACTTATTACATTGGAGGACAAACCAATTTACCTTTACGAGAAATTTTCACTACCTATAGTAACACCAATTACCCACATGAATTGGTGCATATGATGTTTCCGTTACAAGAAAATCCACCACCAAATATCATAAGTGAAGGGTTGGCAACTTGGTTAGGAGGACCTAAATATGGAGTTAGCTTTGAACAAGCTTTAAAAGAAACATCCAAAACTTTAAAGACCTATGAAAATCCAACTTTCGAGGCTATTGTAAATAATAAAATCAGAAATAAATTTGATAGTAATCTACAATATGTGACCGGTGCTATTCTGTGTAAAATGGCTTTTGAGAAGAAAGGAAAAGAAGCTATTTGGACATTATATCATTCTGATAAAAAAGACCTCGATAAGAATATTGAGAATATTTTCGGAAAACCAATTAATGAAATTCACGAGGATATATTAACTTACATTCTAAAAGAATAAATCAAAAATTTCTGTAAATTCATTTAAAATTTCAGCCATGTCTACAGCAGAATTAAAAAATCAAATCATTGAAAAATTAAATAACATCAATGATGAAACCATGCTCAACGATATTTACAAATTGATTCAAATGGAGTCAGAAATCGCGACTGTTTATCAGTTATCAAATGATGAAAAAAAAGCGGTAGAAATGACTTTCCATGATATTGATGCTGGCAAAACTTATTCTTCAACTGAGGCTAATGAGCTTATGAAAAGTGGCTTAATCCACATATAATATTAAATTTAGTGCATGTGAGATGTCTCCTTTCGTCGACATGACGAAAAAAGGAGCGTCACCTAGAGGAAACGAGAGGTCTCACATACTAGTTGTCAATTCTTTGAAGCCTACATTCTATGTCCTTATTAGTCCAAATAAGCAAATTCTAGCCTTTGAGGACACAAGCCAATTAGCGTTTCTATCCTATTTATTACACTATTTTAAATTAGATGATGTACTAAAAGCATAATTTTAACCATGCAAATTTCCGTCGAAAACTTTTACGATCAACTCAGTAGCGAATACACCGCTTTAATTAGTAAATGTGTGCCTCGTTACGATGAAATGTTATATAATTTGTTTTGCTATCTGCCGGAAGGCTGGCAACCACAACGAATTTTAGATTTAGGTTGCGGTACAGGGAATTTAACGGCAGCTATTTTAGTCCATTTTCCGGATGCCGAGATCCATGCTTTAGATCTTTCTGCAGATATTCTGAATCAATGTAAAGAGCGTTTTAAAGAAAACTTCAATATTCAATATCATCAACAAGATTTTAGCGCTTTAAACTTTCCAGAAAATCATTTTGATTTAATTGTTTCTAGCATTGCTATTCATCATATTCGGGATGAGCAAAAAGAGCATCTCTACCAAAAAATTCATCAGCTATTAAAACCCGAAGGCATTTTCGAATTTGCAGACCAAACCCGTGGAGCAACAGAAGAAATTTATCAAAAACATATTTCGAGATGGAAAGCTGCCGCTTTTGAATTAGGCTCCACCCAAGAAAACTGGGACATGTGGATGAAGCATCAGGATGATCATGATTATCATACTGAGGTGAGTTGGCATTTAGAAAAACTGAAATCTTTAAATTTCGAAACAGTTGATATCATTTGGAAAAATGTGATGTGGGCAGTAATTTATGCTCGAAAATGAATTTAGAGTTGTCAACTTGAATATTTGTTAAAATCTTATCAGCTGTTTACGTTAAATCATTATAAGCTATTTGTATTCAGCGAAAGTAAAATAAACCATAACTTAGGACAACTGATTTTATTTAAATATCAAAAAAACTCCATCATGAAAAAATCAATCATCCTTACTCTGTGTGTAGCATTACTCATCTTTGCAGCTTGTACCAACAATAAAAAAAGTGATTCAGGTACATCAGACTCCACAAAGTTAGACAACAGACAGTGCTACTTAGCTGTTTCTAAAACGGATTCGGCTACGGATTCAGCAACTTTAAGCATAGGTAAAGAAAATTCAAAAACAGTTGGAAGATTAGCTTTCAATTTTAGTAAAAAAGATGACACCAATGGCTCGATAAGTGGTGAGTTTAGTGGTGATACTTTGTTTGTAGAATACGCTTTTGAATATAAAGGAACAAAATATAGTAATCCACAAGTATTCTTAATGAAAGGGGATTCACTGATACAAGGCCACGGAGACATGCGGACCATGTTGGGTAGAACTTATTTTGAAGATCATTCTAAAATTATGTTCGACGGTTTTGTTTTTAAACCTACTGATTGCAAGTGATAAGATTTTTAAGCGATAAGAAAATGAAAAAGATTTTATTATTAGTCATTTTATCAGATATTTTACTGCCTTCCTGTACCGCTCCAAACCTATCCTTAAAATGGTTTAAAAGTCAAGATATTTCAAAAGGATTAAAACCACATCCATCTTCTACTATCAATAAAGCTGAATTTGAGAAACAATACTCGGCCAACAAGACGGTATGGGATAAAGCTTTTGAGTGGATGAAAAGCCAGGATTTGGAAAATTTATCGGTTGGCAAATATCCAATAGACGGCGATAATGCTTATGCATCAATTACTGAAACAGTAAATAAGAATTTTGTAGATGCGAAGTGGGAATTGCATCAAAAGTATATCGATTTACAATATATCATTAAAGGAAAAGAGAAGATTGGGATGGCCCCGTCTGAAGGCGCTAAAGTCATCAATTCTTATAATGAAACAAAAGACGTAGCCAATTATAAAATAGATAACGCAAAATTTATAACTGCCACACCAAAAGAATTTTATTTATTTTTCACTGCGGATGCACATAGACCGAACATTAAATTAAATGAAGAAATCATAAAAAAACTAGTGATTAAGATTCATGTAACAGAATAGATTAAGGCTTTTTATATTTGATCTCTACGTTTCCAACGCCCTCTTTAATCATCCCTATTCTACGAGCAGCTTTCTTAGATAAATCAATGATTCGCCCCGCTACAAATGGTCCACGATCATTAATTTTCACTTTTACTGATTTACCATTGCTTAGGTTAGTCACTTTTACTTTAGTACCAAAAGGAAGCGTTTTGTGAGCCGCAGTTAATTTAGAATTTCTAAACTTCTCACCTGAAGCAGTTTTTCTTCCGTTAAATTCATTGCCGTAATAAGAAGCCTTACCTCTTTGGGTAAGTTTTGGGGCGCAAGAAGTAAAAATTAGGGCAATAAGAATAAACGATAGAACAAATTTAAAATTCAAATCTTTTATTTTTTTGGGATAAACTTCATACTTAATGAGTTTACGCAATGGCGAGTATTTTTAGCAGTGAGTCTTTCTCCCTCAAACACATGACCTAAATGTCCACCACAATTTCCACAAACAATTTCTATTCTTCTGCCATCAGCATCGGGTACTCTTTTTACTGCCCCAGGGATTTCATCATCAAAACTTGGCCATCCACAGTGAGACTCGAATTTACTATCGGAGGTGTAAAGAGGCGTATCACATTGGCGGCAAACATAAGTGCCTGCGTCTTTTAAGTTGGTGTACTCGCCTACAAAAGGTCTTTCAGTTCCTTTATGTAGAATTACGTATTCTTCTTCGGGACTTAAATCGTTCAATTTCATTTTTCAGTTCTTTCTTTAATAAACGGCTATTTACCAATTAAGTTTTCAAACCCTTTTGATATTCTATGGCAAGCTCTTTCAAACAATTGGCACACAAACATCCTTCATAATTTTCGGAAATATATTGGAGTTCGTTCAAATTCAGTTGAACCTTAGAGCATTGACATTGGGTGTAATTATTAGCTTTACACTCAATCTTTATTTTACAACGTTCGCAAGATATTATTTCATGTTTTGTGTACTCCATTTTATAACAAAAAAGCCCTAAGCAAAGTACTTAAGGTCTTTAAACCTAAAATTGTTTATTTCATTTACGATCCGCAAGAAAGGCATCCATCTTCCATACTACAATTTGCTCCATCAACAGCAACATCTTCCACCGTTACCGCTTCTTGTTGGATAATAGGATCAATTTCTTTCACCGCTTGACTTTGAACGCTAAATTTAATTGCTTGGGATGCCGCTTGTGTTCTAAGATAATACATACCCGTTTTTAAACCTTTTTTCCAAGCATAAAAGTGCATAGAAGTGAGCTTAGACGCCGTTGGTGAACTTATAAATAAGTTCAAAGATTGTGATTGACAAATGTAAGCACCTCTATCCGCTGCCATATCAATAATGGTACGCATCTTAATTTCCCAAACAGTTTTGTATAAGTCCTTTAATTTTTGTGGAATGCTGTCAATATTCTGAACAGACCCATTTGCTAAAATAATGGCTTCTTTCATTTGATTGTTCCATAAGCCTAGTTCAACTAAATCTTTCAGCAAATGCTTATTTACTACTGCAAACTCTCCACTTAATACTCTTCTGCTATAAATATTAGAGGTATATGGTTCAAAACATTCATTATTGCCTAAGATTTGAGAGGTGGAAGCGGTAGGCATTGGCGCTAGTAATAATGAATTCCTTACACCCGTTTTCATTACCTGTTTTTTCAATTTCTCCCAATCCCATCTGTTGGTTTGAGGTTTAGTATTCCATAAGTCAAATTGAAACTTACCTTCAGACAACGGCGAACCTTTAAAAGATTCATAAGCCCCTTCTCTGATGGCTAAATCCGCAGATGCTTGCATAGCAGCGAAATAAATGGTTTCAAAAATCTCAGTATTTAATTTTTGAGCTTCTTCACTTTCAAAAGGCATTTTCAAAATCATAAAAGCATCAGCTAAACCTTGTACTCCCAAACCAATTGGGCGGTGGCGCAGGTTAGAATTCTTAGCCTCAATTACTGGATAATAATTATGATCTATAATTCTGTTTAAATTAATGGTAACTTGATAGGTAACTTCATATAGTTTATCATAATTAAATTTACCATCTATGATATACCTTGGTAAAGAAAGAGAAGCTAAATTACATACTGCTACTTCATCAGGAGAAGTGTACTCCATAATTTCGGTACATAAATTAGAACTTTTTATCGTTCCTAAATTTTTCTGATTTGATTTACCATTAGCAGCATCTTTATATAAAATATAAGGTGTACCAGTTTCAATTTGAGCATCTAAAATGGCAAACCATAATTCCTGTGCTTTGATGACTTTACGAGCCTTACCTTCTTGTTCGTAACGCTCATATAATTTCTCAAATTCTTTTCCATGACAATCTGCTAAGCCTGGTGATTCATGCGGACAAAATAGACTCCAATTTCCATCTGCCTCAACACGTTTCATAAATAAATCAGAAACCCAAAGTGCATAAAATAGATCTCTAGCTCTGTTTTCTTCTTTCCCATGATTTTTCTTTAAATCTAAGAAATCAAAAATATCAGCATGCCAAGGCTCTAAATAAATAGCAAATGCTCCTTTTCGCTTACCTCCACCTTGGTCTACATATCTAGCTGTGTCATTAAATACTTTTAACATCGGCACAATCCCGTTGCTAGTTCCATTCGTACCGCTAATATAAGAACCTGTAGCCCTCACATTATGAATGCTAAGACCGATTCCACCAGCACTTTGAGAAATTTTTGCAGTTTGTGTTAATGTTGCATAAATTCCTTCAATGCTATCGTCTTTCATGGCAATCAAAAAACAACTAGACATTTGAGGCTTTGGAGTAGCGGCATTAAATAAAGTTGGGGTAGCATGAATAAACCAACGCTCACTCATTAAATGATAGGTTTTTATTGCACTCTCTAAATCATGTTTATGAATACCTACTGATACCCTCATGAATAAATGTTGTGGACGCTCAGCAATTCTTCCATTTATTTTAAGCAGATAAGACCTTTCTAAGGTTTTAAATCCAAAATAATCGAAACTAAAATCTCTATCATATATGATAGTGCTGTCTAACAACTCTGAATTTTCGGCGATGATTTGCATCACATCATCAGCAATTAATGCGGCGGGTTGTCCAGTTTTAACATCATGGAATTGATGCAAACTTTCCATCGTTTCAGAAAAGGATTTTTGCGTATTCTTGTGTAGGTTAGAAACTGCTATTCTAGAAGCTAAAATAGCATAATCTGGGTGACGAGTGGTTAAGGAAGCTGCAGTTTCTGCAGCTAAGTTATCTAACTCAGAAGTGGTAACACCATCATACAAACCATCTATCACTTTTTTAGCAACTTCAACTGGGTCTACAAAATGCTGATTTAAGCTGTAGCTTAGTTTCTTTATCCTTGAAGTGATTTTATCAAATTTTACGGATTCTGTTTTACCGTCTCTTTTTATTACAAACATATTTTTCTTTTTTGTATCGAGTAAAAAGTATCGAGTACCAAGGCTCTAAATCTTGATACATCATACTAAAAAACTTGTTTTTTATTAGAAATCTTCATCTAAAGTAAAAGCTTGGCTTTCACTATCTGCTAATACACCGCTCTTTTGGTAATCTCCTACTCTTTTTTCAAAGAAATTTGTTTTCCCTTGTAATGATATCAATTCCATAAAATCAAATGGATTAGTGGTGTTATAAATTCTTTTATAGCCCAATTCGCTCAACCACCTGTCTGCCACAAATTCAATGTATTGTTGCATTAAGCGTGAGTTCATTCCAATTAAATCAACGGGCAAGGCATCTGTAACAAACTCTTTCTCTATCTCCACAGCTTCTTTGATGATACTTTGAACTTCGACTTCGCTTAGCTTATTTTGCAACATGCTGTATAACAAACAAGCAAATTCGCAATGCAGTCCTTCATCTCTAGAGATGAGCTCATTGCTGAAAGTGAGTCCTGGCATCAATCCTCTTTTCTTTAACCAAAAGATAGAGCAAAAACTCCCACTGAAAAATATACCTTCTACAGCTGCAAAAGCAACCAATCTTTGAGCAAAGTTTCCGTTTTCAATCCACTTTAGTGCCCATTGTGCTTTCTTTTGCACACATGGAACGGTATCTATCGCATGTAATAAGCGGTTCTTTTCATTAGGGTTTTTGATGTAGGTGTCAATAAGCAGAGCATAAGTTTCAGAGTGGATATTCTCCATCATAATTTGAAAACCATAAAAACAACGGGCTTCTGGTACCTGAACTTCACTCATGAAATTCACCGCCAAGTTTTCATTTACAATGCCATCACTAGCTGCGAAAAATGCTAAAATGTGACTGATGAAATGTCGCTCTCCGTCATTTAGGTTTTCCCAATCTTTCTGATCTGCGGAAAGATCTATCTCTTCGGCTGTCCAAAAACTAGCTTCGTGGCGCTTGTACATCTCCCAGATAGCGGGATAGTTGATGGGAAGGATAACGAATCGATCCTTGTTCTCTTTGAGTAATAATTCTTCCTGTTGCATAGTGAAAATTTAAATTTTACAAACAGGAATTGACAAAAGGTTCAGGTACAGGCTGTGAATACTTGTACAGAAAGAGCTTTCGTCAAAACCTTTTACGTGAAAGTCTTGACAAACCTCATCCGGCAGGTCTCCTGGCTTATCTTTTCAGAACCGTCTTCCCATTCCACAAATTGGAAAAGTGACTTTGTTGGTTTGAATTTTTGATCGTTTTTATTAGAAAAAAGATTTTACAGTTGCAGCGTCAGCCCATGATTTGCACATGGTTCCCTTTTAATTCCGGAATGTTTATTCCGAAAACCTAGACAGGCGATGTTAAAGAACTATGACAAAAGTAGAGATGAATTTTAGGAACAAAGAATGAAGTTTTGAACAAAACGACTACTTATAAACAATGACCTCTTTAAACGTCTGATGCAAAGAAAATTATTTTTGTAATTCGTAAGATATTTCACAGGGCACTACGCCTTTTCCATATAAATCAATCTCCTTAGCAGCAGATTGTGATAAATCTATTATCATGCCTTTACCATATGGTCCACGATCGTTGACCATTACCACAACAATCTTATCGTTGTTCAAATTTCTAACTGTAACCATTGTACCAAATGGCAGCTTTTTATGCGCTGCCGTTAGTTTATTATTTCTGAATATTTCGCCACTCGTGGTTCTTCTACCTTCAAACTTTGAGGCATAGTAAGTCGCATTTCCTTTCATAGAAATAATCTCTTTTTTTCCTAAAAAAGATGACATGAACAAGAATATAAACAACAAAAATTTCATCTTATAAATTCCTTAATCTTAATATACGCAAAATTTAAACTTACATAACTATACTATGGTACAAATAAAATTAGGCAAAAAAAATCCGATTTAACTTAAATTAAACCGGATTTTTAAATCTATTATAAATCTTATTTAGTCATTAGTTTCGCCATTGCAGCACCAATTTCAGCTGGAGATTCAACTACGGTGATTCCGCATTCTCTCATGATTTTCATTTTTGCAGCTGCAGTATCATCGGCACCACCAACGATTGCACCAGCATGACCCATTCTACGTCCTGGAGGCGCTGTTTGACCAGCGATGAAACCAACAACTGGCTTAGTGCCATTTTCTTTAATCCAATAAGCGGCCTCTGCTTCCATGCTTCCACCAATCTCACCAATCATAATGATGCCATGAGTTTCTGGATCATTCATTAATAATTCCACCGCTTCTTTTGTTGGTGTTCCGATAATAGGATCGCCACCAATACCAATTGCAGTGGTGATGCCCATTCCTGCTTTTACTACCTGATCAACTGCTTCGTATGTTAAAGTTCCTGATTTTGATACTACACCAATGTTTCCTTTTCTAAAAATAAAGCCAGGCATAATGCCGATTTTAGTTTCGCCTGCAGTGATAATACCCGGGCAGTTTGGACCAATTAAACGACAGTCTCTATCAGATATATATTCTTTAACCTGAATCATATCCTTAGTTGGGATACCTTCTGTAATACAAACAATCACTTTAATTCCTGCTTCTGCAGCTTCCATGATGGCATCTGCAGCAAATGCTGGTGGAACGAAAATAATAGAAACATCAGCACCTGTTTGATCAACAGCATCTTTTACGGTATTGAATACTGGTCGGTCTAAATGAGACTGACCACCTTTTCCTGGAGTAACTCCTCCAACAACTTTGGTTCCATACTCAATCATTTGAGTGGCATGGTAGGTGCCTTCGTTACCGGTAAAACCTTGAACTATTACTTTTGAATCTTTATTTACAAGTACACTCATTATTATTTTTTTGGTAGCGCAAAGCTAACAGAATCGAGAAGAATCTCAAAGGTTTTAAATTGAAAACTATGCTTTTTAATTCAGTTTATCGTCAAATTGCGGGCTAATTGCATTTTGATACTTAAGCTCATCAAATTCCTTTTCGCTTTTGGCAATCACTACGGATGCGATTCCGTTACCAATCATATTGGTGATGGCTCTTGCTTCAGACATAAATCTGTCTACTCCTAATAATATAGCCATACCTTCTACAGGAATTATCTTTAAGACTGTTAAGGTAGATGCCAACACAATAAATCCTCCTCCGGTTACAGCTGCAGCTCCTTTTGAAGTTAGCATCAACACGCCAATAATAGTAAGTTGTGTCCCTAAAGACATTTCTATATTAAAAACTTGTGCTAAAAATATCACAGCCATAGAAAGGTAAATAGATGTTCCGTCTAAATTGAAAGAATATCCCATTGGAATAACTAAACCAACGACTGATTTCGAACAACCAAATTTCTCCATCTTTTCCATCATGCTTGGCAAAACTGATTCTGATGAAGAAGTTCCTAAAACAATTAATATTTCTTGTCTAATAAATTTTAGATACTTCCATAAACTAAACTGATATAACCTGCAAATTAGATTAAGAACAATAAAAATGAATAGAAACATCGTTAAATAAACGGCTAACATCAATTTACCCATGGGTAATAGGGCTTGTAAACCATAAGTGCCCACGGTAAACGCAATGCCTCCAAAAGCACCTAAAGGCGCTAGTTTCATGACGAATTTCATCATGTTAAAAAGAACTTTATTGATCTTATTAAAAGTGCTAATTAAAGAAGCACCAGCAGCGCCCAATTTGGTTAAACCATAACCAAATAGAATGGCAAAAAATAAAATTTGTAAAATATCACCTTTGGCAAATGAGTCTATGATGTTATGAGGGACTATATGAGTGATAAAAGACGACCATTCTATTTGGGATGCGCCCGCTTCGTATTCTTGAATTTTAGATGCATCTGGAATTATCATATTTAAACCAACTCCTGGCTTCATCCAATTGGCTAAAAATAAACCAATGACTATTGCGAATGTAGTCACCACTTCAAAATAAAGTAATGCTTTTCCTCCTACTCTGCCTACTTTTTTCATATCATCCATACTAGCTATACCCAAAACGATGGTAAAAAAAATGATAGGAGCGATTAACATAGTGATCATGTTAATAAAGGTTTGGCTTACCAATTTAGCAGATGCAGCAGAACCTGGAAAAAAGATGCCAAATAAAACACCCAAAACAATGGCAATAAGAACTTGAAAGCTTAGGTGATTAATTATTTTCTTCATTGAAGAATCAGAATTTAGGTTTACAATGCAAGATAGAAATTTTGCTTAATCTGCTAACTTATTTATTCCAGCAGAACTGAACTGCAGATCATATAGTTTTTTGTAATAACCATCTAACTTTAAAAGCTCTTGATGAGTGCCACTTTCCATCATTTCTCCATGATCCAAAACAATAATCCGGTCGGCATTCTGAATGGTCGACAAACGATGTGCAATTACTATAGATGTCCTACCCATCATTAATTTTTCAATTGCTTTTTGAATCAATTCTTCAGTTTCTGTGTCTACAGATGACGTAGCTTCGTCTAAAACTAGGATTTTTGGTTCATAAACTAAGGCTCTGATAAAAGAAATTAACTGTGCTTGTCCAACAGATAATGTAGCACCACGTTCCTGCACATCATATTGATAGCCGCCAGGTAACCTCATGATAAAATCATGTGCGCCCACATCTTTAGCAGCAGAAATAATTTGATCTAGTGTGACATCAGGATTGTTTAAGCTGATATTGTTTTGGATGGTATCTGAAAAAAGAAAAACATCCTGCAAAACAGTCGCAATTTGAGACCTTAAAAATCCTAATTCATAATCAATAATATTCACATTGTCCACTTTAACTTCCCCTTTACTGATTTCATAAAATCTATTCAGAATATTTATGGTGGATGACTTTCCAGCTCCGGTTGCACCCACTAAGGCTAAAGTTTCTCCTTCTTTCACTTTAAAAGAAATATCCTTTAAAATCCATTCATCAGCTGATGGCATCTCATCCGTTTGTTTATAAGAAAACCAAACATTTGAAAACTCAATCTCTCCAGTAACTTTCGATGATGTTAATGTCCCTATATTTTTTGTTTTTTCATTAGTGTCTAAAACGGCGAAAATCCTATCTGCGCCAACCATTCCCATTTGCAGCGTGTTAAATTTATCAGCTAATTGCCGAATAGGAACAAACAGCATGTTAATATACATGATGAAAGCAACTACAACACCAGGAGAAACCTGATTGTTTAAAATACTTTTAGAACCATACCAAACCAATAATCCAATAGAAATGGCAGAAATAATCTCAACTACCGGAAAAAATATAGAATAATACCAATTAGACCTGATATGTGCATCCCGATGCTTGGCATTAATATCATCAAACTTTCTAAACTCCTGATCTTCTCGGGCAAAATATTGAATAATACTTACACCGCTGATATGTTCTTGTAAAAAGGTGTTTAATAAAGAAATTTGCGTTCTAACTTGCTGAAAAGCGACCTTAATGGCTTCCTTAAAAATATAAGTAGCTAACATCAAAATCGGCATCGGAATTAATACTACTAAGGTTAACCTCCAATCTTGGTAAAGCATCACACCAATAATGGTTATAACAGTTAGGCTGTCGCCGATGATAGAGATTAAACCTTCGCTAAAGATATCAGCAATAGTTTCTAAGTCAGACACTGTTCTGGTAATCAACTGTCCAATAGGTGTTTTATCAAAATATTTTAACCTCAGTTTGGTCACATGATTGAAAACATCAATCCGCAAATCTTTGATAACAGATTGACCCAAAGAATTGGTTAAGAATGTTTGAAAATATTGGATAAATGTTTGTAGCAGCAATAAGACGATCATTAATATCGTCATATTTAACAACCCGCTTGTATCATTAAAAAAAACATATTGATCTAATGTTTTTTGAATCAATAGTGGGCGGATTGGTGCAATTCCAGCAACAGATAAAGTTAGAAATACCGACCAGAAAAATTTACTCCTATAAGGTCTCGCATATCTAAAAATTCTTTTGAGTAATCCCCAATCGTAAGTTTTTCCGGTTACTTCACTAGCCATTAATAATATTTATGTAAGGATATTGAACTTCTGTTAAATATAAACCACAAGCTGGAACTGATGCTCCTGCTGCTGATCTGTTTTGACTTTTAATAATTTGATGCATTGTTTCTGGACCAATTTTACCTTTACCAATATCTATCAAAGTTCCAACAATTGCTCTAACCATATTTCTGAGGAATCTGTTTGCTGAAATGTGATAAATTATTCCATCTTCCTTAATTTCCCACTTGGATTTTGTCACCTTGCATTGGTTGGTAAAGTTATCAGCATTAGCCTTACAAAAAGCGCCAAAATCGTCATATTCCATAATTATTTTAGCGGCTTCATTCATCGCGGCTTCATTCAATTTATCTCTTAAAAGCCAGCTTTTATCTGTTTTAAAAGGATTTTTCTTAAAATGAATATGATATTCATAAGATCTTAGAATAGCATCAAATCGAGCATGAGCATTTGGACCAACTTCATAAATATTTTTTACCGCAATATCTGAAGGAAGAATAGAATTGAGGCCTCTAATTGTTTTATCAGCTGAACCAAATTTGTCTTTTGAATCAAAATGGAGGTAGAATTGAGTTGCATGAACTCCAGTATCAGTTCTTCCACAGCCCAATGTCTCTATCCCTTCTCTAAAAAAAGTTTTTAAGGCGGTGTTTACTACTTCCTGTACTGTTAAAGCATTTGGTTGTATTTGCCA
Source organism: Pseudopedobacter sp. (assembly GCA_014378105.1). Taxonomy (GTDB): domain Bacteria; phylum Bacteroidota; class Bacteroidia; order Sphingobacteriales; family Sphingobacteriaceae; genus Pseudopedobacter. The sequence continues at coordinate 32,784 of JACMOI010000160.1, read as the reverse complement.
TCCGTGATAGGCTGTTCCCTTATAACTGATTTCTAAAAAATAACGATGTAAGCTATTCACTTTGTAAAATAAGTCTTAAAAATTGGAAATTTAAAGGTTAAAATTGAATTTTAAACTTATAACTTTGAAATTCCAAATTAAAAAATGATACAAAGAATCCAATCCATTTATTTGCTATTAGCTTCAATTGCTATTTATGCGCTTTTTATTTTTCCTGTGGTGAATACTTTGACATCCGAAGGTGCCCGTCAAATAAAAATTACAGGCGTTTATGAAACAGTAAGCAATCAAGTCGTACAAACGGAACCATTTATATTAATGACAATTGCGACTGCCATATTGGGATTAATCCCTATAGTTTTAATTTTCCAATTCAAAAATAGAAAGCGTCAATTAGCAATGGTCTATGGCTTTGTAGTCGTTATGATTGCCTTTAGTTTTTGGATATCCCAAACTATAAAATCTGCTGCGAATACCAATTTGGTAATTAGTGATTATAATATTGGTGCAGGTTTGACGTCTGTAGCTATTTTATTTTTAGTTTTGGCTGGGAGAGGAATTCAAAGAGACGATAGGCTGGTTAAAAGTGCAGATAGGTTAAGATAATTTATCTGAGTTTTAGATAAGATTGTAGCTAAAAAACTACTAACAAATTGAGAATCTTTTTCAAATATTAAAGAGTGGCTGTAGATAAATTTGCAGCCACTTTTTGTCTAAAAATTATTTGATAATCAAAATTGGCTCTGGGCCTTCAATTTCATTTTCTAATTTCTCAGTAATCTTGCTATATCCAGATATTCCTCTTTGTAGTAATTTGTAGCCTACTACTAATTCGCCTGAAGCCATTATTGGCGATGAAAGAATATTTCTAATTCCTTTGAAAGCAATATAGGTGCCTCCAACAATAGATAAAATTCTTTCTGTTTTACCAATGTTTGTATAAATATCTTCTTTGAGAAAGGTTTCTTCAAAAGTATCCTTGATCTCCATAATTTTTTCAATAATCATCATAGTCACTTTTTTATTTAGAGATAGCAATCATGATGCCTATTCTTAAATTTAGATTTCCAATCTTAAAAAATTATCATACCTTAATTAGATTAATCGTTATATCATCTATGTCTACAGAAGTAAAATGTCCAAGCTGCGGCCATTCATTCCCTATTGAGGAGGTAATGGCTGAAGAATATAAGAAGACTCTACGCCAGCAAATGGCCGATTACACCAAAAACAAAGAAGCTGAATTTCTAAAAAAAGAACAAGATTATCTTCAAAAAGAAAAGCAACAAGTATTATTGTTTGAGAAACAACTAGCTACAGAAAAATCCCAATTGCAAAAGCAATTAGAAGAAAGCCTGAAGAAAAGTATTACTACTGATTTTGAAAATCAGCTTAAAGTACTTGAAATAGCTAACCAAGAAAGTGGAGAAAAATTAAAATTAGCTCGTACAAAAGAATTAGAATTCTTAAAAAAAGAGTCGGAGCTAAAGAATAAAGAAGCCGAGATGGAGATTTCTATGCAAAGAAAATTGCAGGAAGAAAGAAATTCTTTAACGGAGCAAATACGAAAACAAGAGAACGAGAAAAGTCAATTGAAAGATACTGAACATCAATTACGATTAAAAGAGCTTGAAAAACAACTAGACGATCAAAAGAAGTTAGCCGATGAAATGCGCAGAAAAGCCGAGCAGGGATCTATGCAATTACAAGGTGAAGTGCAGGAATTGATATTAGAAGAATTACTAAGAACAAGTTTTCCTTTTGATATGATTAGCGAGGTTGGTAAAGGGGTACGTGGAGCAGATTGTATCCAGTTAGTGCGCAACAATAGCGGACAAGAGTGCGGAAAAATTATTTATGAAAGCAAGCGTACTAAAGATTTTGGTGGCGATTGGATAGAAAAACTGAAGAAAGACAAAATTAGCGTAGGCGCCGATGTTGCTTTAATTGTAACTCAATGTTACCCAAAGGGAATGGATTGTTTTGGAGAAAAAGACGGCGTTTGGATTTGCTCTTTTGAGGAGTTGAAGGCTGTAGCCTATGTATTAAGAGAGGGTTTAATTAAACTGTTCTCGGCCACCAAGTCTCAAGAAAACCGTGGAGATAAAATGCACATGCTATATGATTACCTCACCAGCTCAGAATTTTCGAGTCAATGGAATGCCATTAGTGAGGGTTTTATGAGTATGAAGATGAGCATACAAACCGAACGCAATGCCATGGAAAAGATGTGGAAAGCCAGGGAAAAGCAATTGGAAAAAGTATTGTTAAATGCGGTGCATATCAGTGGTTCTGTAGAAGGGATTGCCGGCAAAGACATAGTGAAATTAAATTTGACAAATGATGAGGATGATGCTTTATTTTTAGAATGACCTAATTGTTAAAGGCAACGATATCCTTGCATACTTTTCGGACAGACTTTTTTATAATTTAAATTGTAGACCTATAACTTTCAGATGAAGGCTATTTCAAAAATAGACATTGCGGATAGGTTTACTATCTCAAAAACAACATAAACATTCTTATTTCTAACATCAAACAAATTAAAAATCAATTACTTACATAAGTTTGCTTATACTAATTTAAAACTCTATCTTTGCGCCCAGTTTAGCAATGTTGCTAAATCTTATTTATAATCATGAACCCATTCAATGAATTGGGGATCCGTGAAGATATTGTTAATGCGATAACTGAGTTAGGTTTCGAAACCCCAACTCCAATCCAGGAAGGTGCCATTCCGGTTTTGTTATCAGGCAGCAACGATTTTGTCGGATTAGCCCAGACAGGAACCGGAAAGACCGCCGCATTTGGTCTTCCACTTTTAGAACTAATAGACTACAAGAAAAATTTCCCTCAAGCTTTAATTCTTTGCCCAACCCGTGAACTTTGTTTACAGATTAGCAACGACATTAAAAATTATGCAAAAAACCTACCTAATGCAAGCGTGGTAGCAGTATATGGCGGTGCCAATATTGTGAACCAATTACGTGACATTAAGAGAGGTGTTCAAATTGTGGTTGCGACCCCTGGTCGTATGAAAGACATTTTGAATAGAAAGGCCATTGATTTCTCACAAGTTGGATTCGTTGTTTTAGACGAAGCTGATGAAATGTTAAATATGGGTTTTCAAGAAGATATTGATGATATCTTATCTACAACGCCAAAAACAAAAAAAACTTGGTTGTTTTCTGCAACCATGCCACGTGAAGTTAGAGCAATTGCTCAAAACTACATGACAGATCCTAAGGAGCTGACCATGGGTACAAAAAACACGGGTAACGTAAATATTGAACATGAATATTACATCGTTAAGGCTCGCGATAAATATGCAGCATTCAAACGTATTGTAGATTATAATCCTGAAATTTTTGGTATTGTATTTTGTCGTACTAAAATTGAAACACAGGAAATCGCTGAATCTTTAGTTAAAGACGGTTACAATGCCGATGCTTTACACGGTGATTTATCTCAACAACAAAGAGATAAGGTAATGAAGCGTTACCGCGATAGAAGCTTACAATTGTTAATTGCAACAGATGTAGCGGCTCGTGGTATTGATGTGAATGATGTAACTCACGTAATCAATTTCTCTTTACCAGATGAAATTGAGAACTATACGCACCGTAGTGGTAGAACAGGAAGAGCTGGTAAAACAGGGATTTCTATTGCGATTATCAATTCGAGAGAAACTGGTAAAATACGCCAAATAGAAAAAACAATTGGAAAGCAGTTTACTAAGGCCGAAGTTCCAACTGGTTTTGATGTAGTGGAAAAACAATTGTTTGGATTAGTACATAAAGTCCATACTGTAGAAGTAAACGATCAACAAATTGATCAATACATTCCACGTATTATGGATGAATTTATTGATATAAGTAAAGAAGATATCATTAAGCGTTTTGTTTCTTTAGAGTTTAATAGATTCTTGGATTATTACAAAGGTGCTAGAGACTTAAATGCTGACGCAGACGATAGAGGAAAAGAAAGAGGCGAAAGAGGCGAAAGAAGTGAGCGTGGAGAAAGAGGTGGACGTGGCACAAGTGCGGGTTTCACTCGTTTGTTCATTAACTTAGGTGCTGTAGATGATTTTACAAGAGGAGATTTGTTGGGCTATATCTGTAATAATACAGGCATCAGCGGAAGATCTGTTGGTAAAATTGATATGAAAGGTGTTTTCTCTTTCTTTGAAGTTGAAACCGAATTTGTAGAGAAAGTAACTGAGGCATTTAAGCCAATTGATTTCCACGGACGTGATGTAAGAATCGAAGTTTCTGGTGATGCACCTAGTGGCGGATCTGAAGGTGGTGAAAGAAGAGAGAGAAGTGGTGGTGGAGAGAGAAGAAGTGGTAGCGGTGGCTATGGAGGTGGAGATAGAAGAAGTAGTGGTGGCGGAGAAAGAAGAAGCGGTGGCGGTGGCTACGGTGGCGGAGAGAGAAGAGAAAGAAGTGGTGGAAATAGTGGTGGCGGATTCAGAGATTTTTCTGGAAAAAGAAAAGATGATAAAAAAGACGGCGGCAGCAGAGGTGGATTTGGTGGTGGAGGCAGTAGACGTCGTAATGACAAATAGATATTATTGTTAATTATTTTTTTAAGAGGTTCAATTAGTTTTGAACCTCTTTTTTTTATAGCATTTTTTAAAACAATAATAAAGATTTCTTTTAGTTATGATGATATGATCAAGCATTTTATCTTCCTGCTGCTCCTTACTTTTTCGTTAAAGACCTTTGCGCAAGGCCCTTGCTTGAGCGGCAATTGTGAAAATGGATTGGGTAAATATTTAACCAGTGGAGGAGATCTTTATGAGGGATATTTTAAAGATGGACTTTTTGAAGGAAGAGGTATGGTAAAATTAAAAAGTGGAGACTTTATCGAAGGGGATTGGAAAAGAGGGCTTCCTTATAGTGGAAATATAACTTTTGTTAATGGTGATAAATATGTAGGTCAAATAAACAACTTTAATCCTTATGGAAAAGGAAAGTTATTGTTCGCAAATGGAAATATCTATGTTGGAGATTTTGCTAATGGAAAAATGATGGGCAAAGGATTTCTATCCTTTAAGGATGGTAGAAAATATAACGGTGATTTTATGTTTAATAATTTATACGGAAAAGGTATTTTAAATTATCCAAACGGTGATGTCTATACTGGTGACTTTATAGATGGGAAGGCACAAGGTCAAGGCGTTTTTAAAGCACAAAATGGCATTTATAATGGCACTTGGTTTAGAGATAGATATCAAGGTAAAGGCACTTTCAAATTCAAAAGCGGAGATATTTATACTGGCGACTGGCAAGATGGATATATGCATGGTCAAGGAATGATGATGTACAAAAATGGAAATCAATATATTGGCAGTTACATAAAAGGGGAAAAAGCAGGTAAAGGAAAATGGGTTAATGAAACTACCGGAATTGTGTATGAAGGCAATTTTGACCGTGGATTGAAAAATGGAGAAGGTTTAATTACCTATAAAGACGGTACTAAGGTTAAAGGAATTTTTAAGGACGACAAAATGTTGAATAGGCTTGATTAAAGGTGTGTTGAATTATTATAAAAAAAATAGTTATGATCTATAACGGGCCTCCCAAAACAATGTATTTTGATCCTTATCTTTCTAAAAAATTATGAAATTTCTTCTGCTAACAACTTCATTTCTATATGTGGTGAGTGTTTTTCATACAAAATGGCATAAACCGCTCTGGCAATAGGCATGCAAACTTTATAATTTTTATTGATTTGATGAATACTATTCACTGCATAATAACCTTCGGCAATCATATTCATCTCCAATTGAGCAGATTTTACCGTATAGCCTTTCCCTATCATGTTTCCAAAAGTACGATTTCTACTAAATTGAGAATATGCTGTGACTAATAAATCACCCAAATAAGCCGACTCTTTGATGTCACGATTAATTGGGTGAATAGCGTCAACAAATCTTTTCATCTCTCGAATGGCGTTAGAAATCAATACCGCTTGAAAATTATCGCCAAAACCTACCCCATGGCAAATTCCACTTGCAACAGCATAAATATTTTTTAACACCGCACTATATTCAGTTCCATAAATATCATCAGAAATGTTAGTCTTAATGTATCTGGTATTAATCATTTTAGAAAATTCACATGCCAAACTGGTATCCTGACAGGCAATGGTCAAATAACTCAATTTTTCTAATGCAACCTCTTCTGCATGGCATGGACCACTTATTACAACGATATCTTCAAAAGGGATTTGATATTTATCATGCATGAATTCGCCAATAATCTGATTTTCATCAGGGACAATTCCTTTGATGGCAGAAATGATTTTTTTACCTTTTAGATTTTCGGGAGTAACCTCTTTTAGCGCTTCCTTTAAAAATGCTGCGGGTACATTCAATAATACCATATCGGCATCTTTTATTGCTTTTCTAATATCGGTAAAAACGTTTTCGGGTTTAACCTTTACCTCAACCGAAGAAAGATAGTTAGGGTTATGACGATATTTGCATATATGTTGTACAGCTGCCTCATCTCGCATCCACCAAAAAACCTCTTTTGGAGTTAAATTATCGCAAACCATTTTAACAATAGCTGTTGCCCAACTTCCTCCACCAATAATTGCTATACGACGAATCAGATTATCCATATTAAAATTAAAATGAATTTTAAATTTAGGTGCTTTATTTGATTATGGAAATTTTAAATAAAAAAATCCCAATCGGAATTTACCGATTGGAACAAATTAATCAATTATATGGGAATAGTTATTTCTTTTCAGCAGTAAATAACTTGCTCTTTTCTACAACTTCAACCTCCATTTTGTCTTTCAAAGTTTTAGAAATTGCTGCATAAGGAGCACTAACTACTTGTTGTCCGACTTTTAGACCTGAAATAATAATGATGTTTTGATCATCTTGAATTCCAGTTTTAACTTCCACTTGTTTCACTTTATTTCCTTCAACTACAAAAACATATTCTTTCGCTTTTGGCTTATTTTTATCTTTTTGTTTATCAACCTCTTCTTTTTTAGGACCATCCACAGCTGAATCTTTTGGTTTATCTTCTTCTCTTACTGTTACAGATTGAATTGGCACAACCAATCCCATTGTTTTGGCTGTTTGAATATCAACAGTTGCAGATAATCCTGGACGGAAAGGCGAATTTGTTTCTCCTTTATTTTTTAAACCTGCATAAGAGTCTTGTAATATTCTCACTTTAACGGCAAAGTTGGTTACCTGATCTGCACTGGTCCCTACCACACTTGCCGAACTTGCAATTTCTGTAACTATACCTTTAAACTTCTTATCTAAAAATGCATCCACTTCAATAATTGCGGTATCTCCTAAACTTAAACGGTTAATATCATTTTCATTTACATCAACATTAACTTCCATACTACTTAAATTCGCAATTCTCATAATTTCGGTACCACTCATCTGAGCAGTTCCAACCACACGTTCTCCTTGCTCCACAGAAAGTTTTGAAACGATCCCATCTACTGGTGCATAGATATTTGTACGAGCTAAATTATCACTTGCCTCTTTAACAGCAGCCCCAGATTGTTCAAGACCAAATTTAGAACCTATCACATTTTGACGAACACCTTCTAAACTTGCCTTAGCTGACAAATACTCCGCTTTAGCTGCATCAAATTCTGCTGCAGAAATCACCTTATCTTTATATAGCTTTTCGCTACGTTGATATTTTGACTCTATATTTTTAAAATTTGCTTGAGATTGTAACAACTGCTGTTGCGAACTACCAACTGATGCTTTTTGAGCATTGTAAGAAGCAACTGCTCTATCATATCCCGAAACAAGAATATCGGGTTTTATACGGCATAAAAGTTGACCTTTTTTTACTGCGTCACCTTCTTTTACTGTCAACTCCACAATCTCTCCAGAAACTTCAGGACTTAATTTAACTTCTACTTCTGGTTGTATTTTGCCACTTGCAGAAACAGTTTCAGTAATACTTTTGTTTTCTGCTTTGGTAACAGCTACCTGTACAATTTTGCCTTTACCTATCCAACCCATTTTGTTACCAACAATGGCTATTACTACAAGTATACCAACAATAATGAGTACAATTTTAAGCGTCTTATTCATTTTATTATGATTATAATGGTTTGATTAAAGTGTTAATGCGTTTCCTAAATAGAAGTCTATTACCTTACTTCTAAAAATGACATTGTATTTAGCTTGGATAAAATCGAACTCTGCCTTGTTAAAGTTAGTTTGAGAAGTGTTCAACTCAATTATATTGACTAAACCAACATCAAACCGTTGTCTTATAGCGTTAAAAGCTTGTTTTGAAGATCCAAATGCACTTTTTGTTGCATTATAACTCTTAATAGCGGATTTTAAATCTAGCACAGCCTGATTGATAACTTTGTTTAAATTATTTTTCACCAACTGTTCAGACGCCTTCGCATTATCGTATCTAATTTTAGCTATGTTGTAGGAAGATCTAGAACGATAATTATTGAAAATTGGAATAGAAAGGTTAAAACCAAAATACTGACCAAAATTATTATCCGTAATCTGTTTATTAAAAGATAAAGGATTAGCACTTGAATAACCTGTACTTAAGCCTGCTCCAAAACTTAATGAAGGATATAGACTTCCCTGCGCTACTTTTACGCCATATTTAAATGCTTCCGTATTAAATGATGCCGTTTTAATATCTGGATAATTTTGAACTGCTTGTGCAAAAATATCATATGCAGAATATTTATTTTCAATTGATGCAGGATCCTCAATTGCCGGAACAACTAATTCTATTTGCTTTTGCGGGTCCATTTCCATCAATTGCTTTAAATTTAAAATCGCTAGTTCGTATGCATTTTCAGCATTTGTTAAGCTCAATTCATTATTAGCCACTTGTGCTTCAGCTTGGGACAAATCAGCTTGAGTGCTACCACCAACATCAAACTTCTTTTGAGCAACATTCAGCTGCTGTTTTGATAAACCAAGTTGATCTTGACTCGCCTTAATTAAATCTTGATTATTAATAATTGATAAATAAGTAGTTACAACAGTTAGAGATAAATCATTTTTAATTTTATCTACATTATTTTGGTCGGCTAATAAAAAATTTTTGTTCTGCTTAATCTGATTAATTAAGCTACCGCCTCCAAATAATAAAACAGAGGAACTAATTCTCCCATTTACTTGATCAACACTAGAATTAATCAATCTACCTGTTTGATTATCGAAAAACAAACCAAATTGTCTATTTGCCGAAGCTGTTGAACTCAAACTTGGATATCTTTCAAACGTACTTTGCTTTAAATTTTCGTTTGCAATTGACGATTGAAACTGAGCTTGTTTAATTTGTAGATTATTTGTCAACGTTTTATCTACCGCTTGTTGTAAAGTTATTTTCTCCACTTCTTGTGCTGATGCAGCTAAAAAACTGAAAGCTAATAATCCTACAATAAGATTGAATATTTTAAATTGATGTGATTTAAGATGATTCATTTTATAATTTATCATTTTTAATTTTGTTGTGCTATCAAATTTATCTCTACTTTAGTTTCTACTAGTATGTATCTGATAAAAACTCCCTTACTCTTAAAAAAAATCTATCCTAAAAATTTACTTTGGAATAAATCCAGAGCTGATAAAAACATTTTTCTCACTTTTGACGACGGACCTATACCTATTGTTACACCATGGGTTTTAAAAACTTTAAAAAACTTTAATGCAAAGGCCACTTTCTTTTGTATTGGAGAAAATATCATTAAACATCCTAAAGTCTTTGAGCAACTTAAAGCGGATGGGCATCAAGTTGGAAATCATACTTTTAACCATCTAAAAGGATCTAAAACAGACGATAAAACATATTTTGAAAATTACCTTAAATGCCAGCAGATTACTCAAACTAATTTATTTCGTCCACCTTATGGAAGAATTAAGCGCTCTCAGATAAAGTTGATTCAGGCTTCAAATAAACCTGAAAACGTAAATCAAAAACCTACTATTATCATGTGGGACGTTTTGAGCGGAGATTTCGATATCAATCATTCTCCAGAAAAATGCTTAAAAAATATTTTAAGACATACTGAAAATGGCTCAATTGTTGTGTTTCACGATAGTATAAAGGCTTGGGAAACATTAGAATACGTACTCCCAAAAGCCTTAGCATATTGGACAACGCAAGGCTATCAATTTAAAATATTATGAAATAATCCTTTTCTTCTTATTGTTCGGTCTTTAATCTGAACAAATAAAATACTTTTACATTAATATAGAACTCGAGAATGCATTTTTTCCTAAATTAGCAACTCAAAATATTTTTCGTACATAAACTTAAAAATCAAACAATAATGGCTTTTGATTTAGACATGATCAAAAAAGTTTACGCTGGTTTTGGAGACAAAATTGAAGCTGCTCGCAAAGTAGTTGGTAAACCTTTAACTTTAACTGAAAAAATTCTTTATGCCCATCTTTGGGATAATCCTACTAATCAAGCTTATAAAAGAGGTATTGATTATGTAGATTTTGCGCCAGACAGAGTAGCAATGCAAGATGCAACTGCACAAATGGCACTTTTGCAATTTATGCAAGCTGGCCGTCCTAAAGTTGCTGTGCCATCAACGGCACATTGTGATCACTTGATTCAAGCAAAATTTGGTGCAGAAACCGATTTAAATACGGCAAATACAGAGAGTAAAGAAGTTTTCGATTTCTTAGGTTCTGTATCCAACAAATATGGTATTGGTTTTTGGAAACCAGGAGCAGGCATTATTCACCAAGTAGTTTTAGAAAATTATGCATTCCCTGGTGGGATGATGATTGGTACCGATTCGCACACTGTAAATGCAGGTGGGCTAGGTATGCTTGCAATTGGTGTTGGTGGTGCTGATGCTTGCGATGTAATGGCAGGTTTAGCATGGGAATTAAAATTTCCTAAATTGATTGGTGTAAAATTAACTGGAAAACTTTCTGGCTGGACAGCTCCAAAAGATGTGATTTTAAAAGTTGCAGGTATCTTAACTGTAAAAGGTGGTACTGGTGCAATTGTAGAATATTTTGGCGAAGGTGCAACTTCCATGTCATGTACAGGCAAAGGGACCATTTGTAATATGGGTGCCGAAATTGGTGCAACAACCTCTACTTTTGGTTACGATGAGTCAATGGAGCGTTATTTACGTTCTACAGATCGTAGTGATATTGCTGATGCCGCAAATGCAATTAAATCTCATTTAACTGCAGATCCTGAGGTTTATGCTAATCCAGAGCAATATTTTGATCAAGTGATTGAAATTGATTTATCAATGCTTGAACCTCATTTAAATGGGCCTTTCACTCCAGATTTAGCTACTCCAGTTTCTGAAATGAAAGAAGCTGCCAGAGCTCATGATTGGCCTTTAAAAGTTGAATGGGGATTAATTGGTTCTTGTACTAATTCTTCTTATGAGGATTTGTCAAGAGCTGCTTCTATCGCACAACAAGCAATTGATAAAGGCTTAGGAACTAAATCATCTTTTGGTATCAACCCAGGTTCTGAGCAGGTTCGTTACACTGCAGCTAGAGATGGATTGTTAAGCGTTTTTGAAGATTTAAACGCTACTATTTTTACTAATGCCTGCGGTCCTTGTATCGGGATGTGGGACAGAGTTGGTGCAGAAAAGCAAGAAAGAAATACGATTGTTCACTCTTTCAACAGAAACTTTGCTAAACGAGCCGATGGTAATCCAAATACTTGCGCTTTCGTAGCTTCTCCAGAAATGGTAGCTGCCATCGCAATTTCTGGTCGATTAGATTTTAACCCATTAACGGATACTTTAACTAACGATAAAGGCGAACAAGTAAAATTAGATCCACCTGTTGGTGATGAGTTACCAGCAAAAGGTTTTGCTGTTGAAGATGCTGGTTACCAAGCGCCTGCAAAAGATGGTTCAGGAGTAGAAGTGATTGTTTCTCCAACATCTCATCGTTTACAATTGTTAGAGCCATTTGCAGCATGGGAAGGTACTGATTTGAAAGGCTTGAAATTATTAATAAAAGCCAAAGGAAAATGTACTACTGACCATATTTCTATGGCAGGTCCATGGTTAAAATTCCGAGGTCACTTAGATAATATTTCTAATAATATGTTGATTGGTGCTGTAAACTTTTTTAACGAGAAAACTGATAGCGTTAAAAACCAATTAACAGGCGAATACGGCCCAGTTCCCGCCACACAAAGAGATTATAAGGCTGCAGGAATAGGATCTATTGTTGTTGGTGATGAAAATTATGGTGAAGGTTCTTCAAGAGAACATGCAGCTATGGAGCCTCGTCATTTGGGAGTTAGAGCGGTATTGGTAAAATCTTTCGCTCGTATTCACGAAACCAACTTGAAAAAACAAGGAATGTTGGGTTTAACGTTTGCCAATCCATCAGATTATGATAAGGTTTTAGAAGATGACATGATTGACATAGTAGGCTTAACCAGCTTTGCTCCAAATAAACCTTTAACTATTGTGTTAAATCATGCGGATGGATCAACTGAGTCTTTTAAGGTTAATCATACATATAACGCTCCACAAATTGAGTGGTTTCATGCAGGTGGTGCTTTAAATATAATTCGTAAAAATATCGTTTCTTAAAACAAATAATATCCAACTAATCAAACGGCCTCGGATTAATGAGCTCGTTTGATTTTTTATACTAAGAAAAACTAATTGAAAAAACACCTATACTTTAAAATCGTTGCAGCTGTAATGATTTTAATATCTAGCCTAAATGCTCAAGCTCAAGAAAAAACTCAACAAAATATTGCTGCGAAAAGTATTTTCAACCTAAAAAATAGCAGAGATTACAGCAATGAAGGTAAAATTTATGTGCACTGGGGTTATAACTTTTCATGGTATGCCAAAAGTGATATCCGACTTTACGGTCCAAATTATGACATTACCTTAAAAGACGTCGTCGCTAAAGATCGTCCAACTAAGTTATCATTGACTTACATCAATCCATTAGAGATTACGATCCCACAATTCAATTTTCATTTTGGCTATTTTATTAAAGATAATTACAGTATTTCTATAGGATGGGACCACATGAAATATGTTGCTCAAATCCCCCAAACGGTAAAAGCAACTGGCTTCATTGGTAAAACAATTTCTAATCCAGCAATTCCGACAGGTCGATATGAAGGAACTTATAACAATGATGATTTATACGTTGATAAGGACATGTTACTTTATGAACATACTGACGGATTTAACTATGTAAGTGCCGAGTTGGAAAGATATGATGACGCTTGGGTAGCTAAAAATCATAAGCAATCATTAAATGTAGAAACTGGCTTAGGTGCAGGATTTGTGATTCCTCGAACCGATGCTCATTTATTTGGAGTCGGTGCAAATCACTATTGGAACTTTGCTGGCTACGGTGTTTCTGCTAAAGTTGGCGCTCGCTTCTTCTTTACTCACAAGTTCTATTTACAAGGAAATGTTAAAGCAGGTTGGTCTAACCTAACTAAAATTCACACTACCGGCCGCAATGATATTGATAATGCACAACAGAAAATTAGCTTCTTAGAGAATTACTACGTAGCAGGTTTCCTATTTTAAATATAGTTAAATTTAGAGAGGCTTGAACATGATTTGTAGTTTTCATGTTCAAGCCTTTTTTATTTAGAGTTTATACAATAAATGCTGGTAACTATTGGAATTAAAACGAGCTTTTCAGATTATTATTAATTCTATAAATAACATAAAAATGGAAATCAAGAAAGCCTTCACTACGGTTTACATAGACTCCATATTTATCCAAAATCAAAATTTAAACATTTCAATCTAAATTGCCATCACCATCACATCTATATTTCCTCTGGTTGCTTTAGAATATGGACAGCCTTTATGAGCTGCATCAGCCATCTTTTGTGCTTTATCTAATTCAATTTCAGGAATATGAACACGAATTTCTGCAGATAATTTGTAAGAAGTTTCTCCTTCTTGATTAAAGCTAATATGTACTTCTGCAGTGGCTTCGCTAACATCAATACCATCGCGTTTACCAACGGAACCTAATGCGCCTAAATAACAACTTCCCCAAGCACCTGCAAATAATAATTCGGGATTTGGATAACCATCTTCACCACCCATTGATTTGGGTGCTTTCAAATCCATATCTATAATCCCTTCTGAGGATTTTATGTGGCCATCACGACCTCCTTTTGCAGTGACTTCTGCAGTATATAACTTTTTCATAATCAATCTATCTCAATTAAAGTACCAAAAATTAAAGTAAAAGACTTTAGGATAATTATCAAAATAAGGGCGGATAACAGCCTTCCTGCTTAATGCTTGGAGCAGTGTGTTTGTCGCAATGAATTTAGTAAAACAAGACTATCATTTCTGATGAAATACTACAGTATCTTTTCTAAAAAATAACCTGTCATTATTAAATTCCATTTCCAATTTATTTACAAAGCATAAATTAGCAATCAAAAATTGAATTTTAGCTTTATGTTTTTAAACAATTATATTTGCCAAACAAATTTAAATCTTTAATTTAGTGTAATTTTAACACTAAGTATAAACCGAACATTATTAAATCGAAATAACATGAGCTTAATTCTTGATGTACATGCAAGACAAATCCTCGATTCAAGAGGAAATCCTACTATTGAGGTAGATGTGATAACTGAAAATGGAATTTTAGGAAGAGCAGCTGTGCCTTCTGGTGCTTCTACAGGGCAATGGGAAGCAGTGGAACTACGTGATAAAGACAAATCGGTATATATGGGTAAAGGCGTTTTAAAAGCCGTTGCTAACGTAAACGAAAAAATTGCTGAAGCCTTAAGAGGTGTCGATGTTTTCGAACAAAATGCCATCGATCAGTTAATGATTGATATGGACGGAACCGAAAATAAAGGAAATTTAGGAGCAAATGCTATTTTAGGCGTTTCATTAGCGGTTGCTAAAGCAGCAGCTCAAGAAAGCCGTCAACCTTTATACCGTTACATTGGTGGTGTGAATGCCAACACTTTACCTATTCCAATGATGAATATTGTAAACGGTGGTTCTCACTCGGATGCTCCTATCGCTTTTCAGGAATTTATGATTATGCCTGTTGGAGCATCTTCATTCTCTGAAGCTTTACGTTGGGGAACTGAGGTTTTCCATAATTTAAAAGCAATTTTACATGATAGGGGTTTATCTACTGCAGTGGGTGACGAAGGTGGTTTTGCACCAAACTTCGAAGGAACTGAAGACGGAGTTGAAACAATTATAAAAGCGATTGAAAAAGCTGGTTACAAGCCAGGTGTAGATATTTGCCTAGCTTTTGACTGTGCAGCTTCTGAATTTTATGTTGACGGAAAGTACGATTACACTAAATTTGAAGGTAAAAAAGGAGCGATACGTACCAGTGCAGAGCAAGTTGAATATTTAGCTTCGTTAGCAGCAAAATATCCAATAATTTCTATCGAAGATGGAATGGACGAAAATGACTGGGATGGCTGGAAATTATTAACTGAAAAATTGGGAGATAAGGTACAGTTGGTTGGCGATGATTTATTTGTAACTAACGTAAAAAAATTAAAACAAGGTATTGACAATGACACTGCAAATTCGATTTTGGTGAAAGTGAATCAAATAGGTTCATTAACTGAGACTATCAATGCGGTAACCATGGCGCAAAATGCTGGTTACACCTCTGTCATGTCTCATCGTTCTGGCGAAACTGAAGATGTTACCATTGCTGATTTAG
Source organism: Pseudopedobacter sp. (assembly GCA_014378105.1). Lineage (GTDB taxonomy): Bacteria > Bacteroidota > Bacteroidia > Sphingobacteriales > Sphingobacteriaceae > Pseudopedobacter. The sequence goes on along the minus strand of JACMOI010000160.1, from coordinate 17,090 downwards.
CGGTTGCTTTAAACTGTGGTCAGATTAAAACTGGTTCGGCTTCACGTTCAGACAGGATTGCAAAATACAATCAGTTATTACGTATCGAGGAAGAATTAGGGACTCAGGCCAAATTCATTGGTAAAGATTTCAAATTCTTTAAGAGTAGAAAGTAATCTCTATAATCGTAATATAAAAAAACCGTTCCAAAAATGGGAACGGTTTTTTTTATGCCAGATTGCAGTCATCCATCAGTCAGAAATAGACCTATCCAAAGTATTTCCGTTTCATACTAATTATCTTTATTGAAATGAAAAAGATAAAATTAAGCGTTCTTGACCAAACTCCAATTCGCAAAGGAAGCAACGCTGCTGAGTCTTTACAAGAAAGCATTGAATTGGCTAAGTTTGCTGATGAATTGGGATATACAAGATACTGGTTAAGCGAACATCATAATTCGCGAACTTTAGCTACTGGCTCGCCCGAGGTGATGATTGCCAGATTAGGTGCTGAAACCAAAAATATTCGCTTAGGCTCTGGTGGGATGATGATGCCGAATCACAGTACCTTAAGAGTGGCTGAAAACTTCAGAGTTTTAGAAGGATTATATCCAAACAGAATAGATTTAGGAATGGGAAGAGCACCAGGCGGAGATCGTTTAACAGCTCATTTGTTAAATCCATCCAACAAATTTGATCCACAGGAATACATTCAGCAATTAAGAGATTTAAAACATTTATTAAATGATGAACCTTTGGAAGGTATTAGCGAAGTGAGCGTAAATGCAATCCCAATCATCAATACTTCTCCAGATTTATGGATATTAACATCCAGCGGAGAAAGTGCTTTGATTGCGGCACATTTTGGTATGGCTATGTCATTTGCTCAATTCATTAATCCAATTGGTGGAGCGCAAGCTATTCAAAATTACAAAGCTAAATTTCAGCCTTCGGCCGAATTAACTGAGCCTCAAACCAGTGTAGGTATTTTTGGCTTTTGTTCTGATGATGAAGAAAAAGTAAAACGAGTTCAAGCTTTAATGGATTATCGTTTGCTAAGTTTTGAAAGAGGACAGTTTAATAAATTGTTTTCATATGATGACATTAAAGATGAGGAATATGATGCTTTAGAATGGCAAAGAGTTTTGCATAATCGCCAAAGAATGGCAGTAGGAACTTCATCTCAAATGAAAGAAAGGTTAGAACAAATTTGTGAAGAGTTTGATACGGATGAAATCATCATGTCGACTTTTACCGAGACAAAAGAAGATCGTTTTAATTCTTACCGCTTATTAGCTGATGTTTTTAAACTTGAATCTTCGCAAGCCCAAATCATACATTCTTAATTATTTAAAGCTATAAAAAAGCCCGTTCTATCAAAAGAACGGGCTTTCATATATATTGATGTTAAGAATATTATTTACTCTCTTCGTCTTTTACTTCTTCAAAATCAACATCAGTTACTGAATCTGCAGCATCTGCCTCAGATGCTGCACCTTGTGGTGCGCCCTGTGCTCCAGCATCTTGAGTACCTTTGTACATATCTTCAGATGCAGCAGCCCAAGCAGTATTTAATTTCTCAGATGCAACATCGATGTCAGCGAAGTTTTTAGCAGCATAAGCATCTTTCAAGGTTTTTAAACCTTCTTCAATAGCTCCTTTTTTATCTGCAGGGATTTTTTCACCATATTCTTTCAGCTGTTTCTCAGTTGAGAATATTAAAGCATCAGCAGTATTGATTTTATCTGCTTCCTCTTTAGCTGTCTTATCTGATTCTGCATTAGCCTCAGCTTCTTCTTTCATCTTTTTGATGTCTTCATCAGATAAACCAGATGAAGCTTCAATTCTGATTTTTTGCTCTTTACCAGTTGCTTTATCTTTTGCTCCAACGTGTAGAATACCGTTAGCATCAATATCAAAAGTAACTTCTACCTGAGGAACTCCTCTTGGTGCAGGTGGAATACCATCTAAGTGGAAACGACCGATTGTTCGGTTATCTTTTGCCATCGGACGCTCACCTTGTAAAATGTGAATTTCTACAGAAGGTTGACTATCTGATGCAGTAGAGAAAGTTTCAGATTTTTTTGTTGGGATAGTAGTATTAGACTCAATTAATCTAGTCATTACGCCACCCATCGTTTCGATACCTAAAGAAAGAGGCGTAACATCTAATAGTAAAACGTCTTTCACTTCTCCGGTTAATACACCCCCTTGAATCGCTGCACCAATGGCAACAACCTCATCTGGGTTAACACCTTTTGAAGGCGCTTTTCCGAAGAATTTTTCAACCGCTTCTTGTATCGCAGGAATACGAGTAGAACCACCAACTAAGATGATTTCATCAATATCTGAGGTGCTCATTCCAGCATTTTTTAAAGCAGATTTACATGGATCAATTGTTCTTTTGATTAAATCAGAAGCTAAAGATTCGAATTTCGCTTTTGATAAAGAGCGAACCAAGTGTTTAGGACCACTAGCATCGGCAGTGATATATGGCAAGTTAATTTCTGTAGCAGTAGAACTAGATAATTCAATCTTCGCTTTTTCAGCAGCTTCTTTTAGACGTTGTAACGCCATTGGATCTTTCACTAAATCCATTCCGTTTTCTGTTTTGAATTCTTCAGCCAACCAATCAATAATTACTTGATCAAAGTCATCGCCACCTAGGTGGGTATCACCGTCAGTAGATTTTACTTCGAAAACGCCGTCACCCAATTCTAGGATAGAAACATCATGTGTACCACCGCCGCAGTCAAAAACCACGATTTTCATATCCTTATTGGTTTTATCTAAACCATAAGCTAAAGCAGCGGCAGTAGGCTCGTTAATGATACGACGAACTTTTAAACCCGCAATCTCGCCAGCTTCTTTAGTTGCCTGGCGTTGTGCATCGTTAAAATATGCAGGAACAGTAATAACTGCTTCTGTTACTTCAGTACCTAAAAAATCTTCCGCAGTTTTCTTCATTTTCTGAAGAATCATTGCAGAAATTTCTTGTGGCGTATATTTACGGTCGTCAATTTCAACTCTTGGAGTATTATTGTCTCCTTTAATAACTTTATATGGAACACGGCTAACTTCTTTTGTTACCTCGTTAAAGCTATTTCCCATAAAACGCTTAATTGAATAAATAGTCTTCGTTGGGTTTGTAATGGCCTGGCGTTTCGCAGGATCCCCCACTTTACGTTCTCCACCTTCTACAAATGCAACAATAGATGGGGTGGTACGCTTACCCTCGCTGTTAGCAATAACAACAGGCTCATTACCTTCCATTACTGCTACGCAGGAGTTTGTAGTTCCTAAGTCGATTCCGATAATCTTTGACATGCTTATATAATTTTTATTATTTAAAATCTATTTATATCTACTTAACAAGCAATGTGCCAATAGAAATATGGCAGCAAATCACAGATAATTGACAGTTTGTTATTCAGCTTTAGTCACAAAAAGCAAAAAACACAGTGACAGCTTGTCAGATTTCTAAAAATTTAAGACTTTAACGCTATTAATATTTTGAAATAGTACGCTTAATTACTGATAAATATGAGCTATTTAGTGTAAATCCAACTTATTTTTGAGGTTTCGTCGCACTCTTTAAAAAATAAAAAAGCGGAGTAGTCTGGGAAACTATCCGCTTTTAACACACCTATTATGAAATAAGGCTATTGAAGCCTTGGAGAGAATTTATTAATTAATTCTTAGTACATCTTTAAACAAAAAGATAAAAAACCCTTTAACGAATTTGAAATTTTCCTTAAGCTTAACCATAGTATTTGTTTTTCTTCAAATTTCTTAATTTTTTTTTAACTGTATATACCCTGAAGTTGGTATTTTTCAAATAATTTAAAACTCTAAATTCAAGCATTTATCCACAATAGTTTGAAAACATTGCACAACAAAAAACATCTTTCTATTTTAGCTGCGATGGAAAATTTTATTGTTTCTGCCAGAAAATATAGGCCAGTGTTATTTGATAGTGTAGTTGGGCAACAACACATTACCAATACGCTAAGAAATGCCATAAAAAACAATCAACTGGCACAAGCTTTCCTTTTTTGCGGACCAAGAGGTGTTGGAAAAACAACTTGCGCCCGTATTTTGGCCAAAACCATTAACTGCACAAACCTTACAGCAACTCATGAAGCTTGTGGAGAATGTGATTCCTGCAAATCTTTCCAAAACGGTAATTCTTTTAATGTTCACGAATTAGATGCCGCATCCAATAATTCGGTAGATGATATCCGAAATTTAATTGATCAGGTTAGAATTCCGCCCCAAGCTGGTAAATACAAAGTTTATATTATTGATGAGGTTCACATGCTTTCACAAAGTGCTTTCAATGCATTTTTGAAAACACTGGAAGAACCACCTTCTTATGCTATTTTCATATTAGCAACTACCGAGAAACATAAAATATTACCCACTATACTTTCCCGCTGCCAAATCTTTGATTTTAACAGAATTAGGGTAGAAGATATGGCAAACCATTTAGCTGGAATTGCGGTTAAAGAAAATGTGAAATACGATGGTGACGGATTACACTTAATTGCTCAAAAAGCGGATGGCGGTTTACGTGATGCATTATCAATGTTTGACCAGATTGTAAGTTTCTCTAATCGGGAAGTAAGCTATCAAGCAGTTATCGAGAATCTAAATATTTTAGATTATGATTATTATTTTAAAATAACTGATTTACTGCTTAATCAGGAAACACCCGCTTGCTTATTATTATTTGATGAAATTTTAAATAATGGTTTTGATGGAAACCATTTTATTACTGGTTTATCCTCGCACTTTAGAAATGTTTTGGTTTGTAAAGATGCTTCCACAGTACAGCTTTTAGAAGTTAGCGATAACATCAAACAAAAATATGTTGAACAAGCTAAACAAAGTAGCACTTCGTTTCTATTAAGCGCATTAAACATTGCCAATCAATGTGACTTAAATTATCGCATAAGTAAAAATCAACGTTTACAAGTAGAGTTAACTTTAATAAAAATAAGTCACTTACCACATGCTTTTAAGCTTCATCAAACAGGAAATGTTCAGGAAATGGCTGAGCAATTAAAAAAAAAACCTGAAAAATTAGCGTCACAAGAAGTACCTAAAGCTTTTGAAACGAAACAACAACCATCAACACCTCGTTCCTATTCAACTTCAACATTAGATCCAGAAAATATCATTGCTGAGCCATCATCTGCGCAAGCAAAAAAAGAAGAGGTAGAAAAACCGGTTAGCAAATCATTAATCCCAAAATTAGGCAACACGTTGATTCCTAATTTAAAAGATCCGAATAGTATTAAATCTGAGGAGAAAAAAAATGAAGAAAAGGTTGAATTAACCGGTCATGAAAAAACGCCATTTACTCAAGAAGAATTTATTAAAGTTTGGGTTGATTATTCTGTTAAGATAAAGGGAAAGCATAAGATGAAATTGGTCGCTTTAATGGAAAATTACACCCCCATTTTAAAAGATGATTTTAAAATTGAGCTTTCTGTTGATAGTAAATTATTGGTAGAGGAACTCCAAAACGAAAAAATAGATTTAATGAACTTTTTGAAGACAGCGCTCAAAAACTCCAGTATTACTTTGGATACTGTAATCACCGAAGTAATTGAAGGAAAAAAACTCTACACTGCTAAAGATAAATACCAACACATGGTAGAAAAGAACCCCAAACTAGAAGAGTTTAGAAAAACTTTTAATTTGGAGTTAGATTAGTCTTTTTTAGGGTAACCTTCTGCATCTAAATCTTTACGATCGTCTTCTGGTACATGGCTATTTTTCTCATCCTTCTTACTCATTTTTAAATGATTCGAATCGGTTGCATGCATACCTAATTTATTGATATCATCTTTTAAGGAATGTTTTTCATACTCGTCTCCCACGTAAGGATTGGCTTCGTCGTAATCTGAATTCATATCATCGCCATTATCTGCAGCAGTATCATAAGGATCGGGATGCTTATAATCCTTATCATCACCTTCAACATCTAACTCATAGCTGTTTTCGTCTTCATTATATTTAAGATTACTAGCTTCATTATCTGTTAAGTTAGATTCGCCGTTTCTTGCGTTTCTTTCTTCATCACTTATTTTTGGTTTCTTTTCCATAATTTCTTTGATTATTTACTTGAATAGGTACCATAAACATGCCAAATGTTTTTTTTGATCCTCAAACATTTTCAATTAAGGAGTTACGATTAAAATCAAACACTTATATTTGCACTTCAACATCATTTTGAAGAAAGAAAACAACAAATTATGAATAAAATCAAAGTAGCAAACCCAGTAGTTGAGTTAGATGGCGACGAAATGACCAGAATTATCTGGAAGTTTATTAAAGATAAATTAATTATCCCATACCTAGATTTAGATATTAAATATTTCGACTTAGGAATGGAATACAGAGACGAAACAGATGACCAAGTAACTGTTGATGCAGCTAATGCAATAAAACAATATGGTGTAGGTATAAAATGTGCTACCATCACTCCGGATGAAGCTCGTGTTAAAGAATTTGGTTTAAAGCAAATGTGGCGTTCACCTAACGGAACTATTCGTAATATTTTGGACGGAACTGTTTTTCGTGAACCAATTGTAATGAGTAATGTCCCTCGTTTAGTACCAAACTGGACCGCTCCTATTTGTATTGGTCGTCATGCTTTTGGGGATCAATATAGAGCAACAGATTTCTTAACTAAAGGAAAAGGTAAATTAACCATCAAGTTTGAAGGTGAAGACGGAACTATTCAAGAATTTGAAGTTTTCAACTTTAAAGGAGATGGCGTTGCTTTAGCAATGTATAATACTGATGAGAGTATTTATGGTTTCGCAAGAGCTTGTTTTAACCAGGCTTTAAGCAAAAAGTGGCCTTTATACTTATCAACTAAAAACACCATTCTAAAGAAATATGATGGTCGTTTTAAAGATATATTCGAAGAAGTTTACCAAAATGAATTCGAAAAATCTTTTGAGGAAGCTGGAATTACATATGAGCACCGTTTAATTGATGACATGGTTGCTTCTGCATTAAAATGGAACGGAAACTTTGTTTGGGCATGTAAGAACTATGATGGTGACGTTCAATCTGATACAGTAGCACAAGGTTTTGGTTCATTAGGTTTAATGACTTCTGTTTTAATTACACCAGATGGCAAAACTATGGAGGCTGAAGCAGCACATGGAACTGTGACCCGTCACTATCGTGATCATCAAAATGGAAAAGCAACTTCAACGAATCCAATTGCATCTATTTTTGCTTGGACTAGAGGTTTAGAATTCCGAGGCAAATTAGATAACAACCAAGAATTGATTGATTTTTGTCAAAAATTAGAGCAGGTTTGTATTGAAACAGTTGAGAGTGGAAAAATGACTAAAGACTTGGCTGTTTGCATTTACGGAAGCAAAGTGACTAAGGATAATTACTTAAATACTGAAGATTTCTTAGCTGCTATAGACGAAAATTTAAAAGTAAAACTAGCATAATCTATTTTTTGTATGAATTTTTGAAGGCCTGAGTATAATTACTCAGGCTTTTTTTATATCTTAAAATTTTATCTATTTACAAGTCAATTACTAGTGCTAAAATTAATGATGCAAAACTTCATTTCAGAATTTTCTTTTGCTTTAAACAGCTATTGGGCCTTATTTGTGAAGTCTCTTCCTCAATTGCTAACTGCTGTAATAATAATTGTAGTTGGTGTATTAATTAGTAGATTCTTTACAAATATTTTACAGAGAAAACTAGTTCAAAAATCTAAAGATCCATTGACTGCTCGCTTCTTAACAAAAGCATTGAAGTTCATTTTTATTATTTGTGTTTTAATGCTTGCATTGTATGCAGGTGGCTTAGGAGCAATTGTTGGGGAAGTTTTAGCAGCTGCTGGTGCCTCTGCCGTAGTATTGGGTTTCGCCTTTAAAGATATTGGAGAAAATTTCATATCCGGCGTTATCTTAGCTTTTAACCGTCCCTTCAATGTAAATGATACTATTTTGGCAAGAGATATTTTTGGAAAGGTGAAAAATCTAGAACTCCGCTATACCAAAATTTAAACCTTTGACGGAAAAGATGTTTATATCCCGCGGATGTCTTAACTAAACCAGTGACTAATTAAACTGAAGATAGTTTTTATAGAATTGAATTTATTGTGGGCATAGCTTATGAGGATGATATTGATGGTGCGAAAAAGGTGATTATGGACATCTTAAAATCGGATAAAGATTTAATCAGTGATGAACTTCATGAGAATTTTGTAGTAGAAAATGAACTTGCCACTAGTACAGTTAATTTAAAAGTTTTATTTTGGGCAGATACTATAGATTTTAGAAAAGCTGCATTGATCACCCGAGGGAAAATCATAAATAAAGTGAAGAAGGAATTAATTTCTAAAGGCTATAGCTTACCTTCTGATATACAAGAGTTAACGCTTTATGGCAGTCAGCAAGAAATCCCTATCTCCATAAACAATAATCAAAAATGACACAAGAAAACCAAGGTAAATCCAAATTAGCATTAGTAACATTAAGCGCTTTAGGAATTGTTTTTGGAGATATAGGTACTAGTCCACTGTATGCTCTAAGAGAATGTTTTTTTGGAGAACACGGCATGGAAGTAAATGAAGTGAATATTTTTGGAGTTTTATCACTTATATTTTGGTCTTTAATATTTGTTATCAGTATTAAGTACTTATTAGTTGTAATGAGAGCTGATAATAATGGTGAGGGGGGAATTATGGCTTTAATGGAGTTAGTTTTACCTAAAAAGAAAGGCACAAATTACCTATTCATTCTTTCCATTGGTTTATTTGGAGCTGCTCTATTATATGGAGACGGCATCATTACTCCTGCCATTTCGGTATTGAGTGCCCTGGAAGGCTTAAAAATTGCAACACCTTTATTCGAACCTTATATTATCCCAGTCACCATCATTATTCTTTTTTTTCTTTTCTTTTTTCAGAAAAAGGGAACTGCAGGGGTTGGCAAAATTTTTGGACCAATTATTTTAGTTTGGTTTATCACTTTAGGAGTATTAGGTATCTCTGGTATTTTCAAAAATCCTAATATCATAAACGCATTAAATCCAATTCACGCAATTGTCTTCTTTCAGCTTCACGGTTTTACTGGAATACTGGTTTTAGGAGCCGTATTTTTAGTAGTTACAGGCGGTGAAGCATTATACGCAGATATGGGGCATTTTGGTAAAAAACCAATTAAATTAGGCTGGTTTTTAATCGTTTTACCTTGCTTAGTATTAAACTATTTGGGTCAAGGTGCTATAATACTACAAAATCCAACTTTTGCCGAAAATCCATTTTATTATCTCGCACCAAACTGGGCTTTGTACCCTCTTGTAATTTTATCAGCTATGGCCACCATTATTGCTTCGCAAGCTGTCATTTCAGGAGCCTTTAGTTTGACACATCAAGCCATTCAATTAGGTTATTTACCAAGGTTTAATGTCGTTCACACATCAGCTCATGAAAAGGGACAAATTTATATTCCTCAAATCAACTGGATGTTGTTTATTGCTACTGCAGCTTTAGTCTTTTCATTCAAAAACTCAAGTAACTTGGCTGCTGCTTATGGTGTTGCTGTAACTACAACTATGGTGATTACAACCTTATTGGCCTTTACTGCAATGATCAAGCTTTGGAAATGGAATCTAACTATTTCTATAATCGTTACAACTTTATTTATCATTATTGATTTAAGTTTCTTTTATGCAAATATCATCAAAGTTCCTGATGGTGGTTGGTTCCCTTTATTAGTAGGAATTTTAATTTATATCATGATGACAACTTGGTATAAAGGCCGTAGATTATTACGCATTAAATTGACCAAACTTACTGACACCTTAGACAAGTTTATAGGTTACTACCAAAAAAACGTGAGCCATATTGTCCCGGGAACTGCATTTTTTTTAACTGCAAACCCAAATGGAACGCCTCCCACTTTAGTAAATAACATCAAATACAATAAGGTAATTCATGAGCAGGTAATTATTACGAGTATTAAGATTGCAAACGTTCCTTATTTAGAATTAAAAGAGAATTTAGAATTAAAGCGATTGAATGAAAATATCTTTCAGGTGATTGCAACTTATGGATACATGGACCAACCAGATATCCCTACTCTTGTAGAACTGCTGAGTGAATTAAAAGTTATTGGCAATGTGGATGATATTACCTATTTCTTGGGAAAAGAAACCATCGTAATTACAAAGGATACTGGCATGAGCCCTTGGAGAGAAACCCTGTTTGATTTCATGAGTAGAAATTCAGAAAGAATTACTACTTATTTTAACCTTCCACCTCAAAAAGTTTGTGAAATTGGCACTCAAGTAAAATTATAAGATGGATGGAACAGTAAGAAGCGATATTAAAATAGGATCTTTTGTAAATATTGTTTTAAAGAAGGACCAACGAAGTGGTGAACTGACGGAAGGTATTGTAAAACGTATTTTAACGAGCGCACCAAAACATCACCGTGGAATTAAGGTAATGTTAGATGATGGACAAGTTGGGCGTGTACAAGAAATTATTGAAGACAATTTTTAGTATAGCCTTTCATCTTATGCCGGATTGGAGCAGCATCCCCGAATAAAACGAGGGATATAGCATAAAGCTGGAGCAGGTTTTTCTTATAATTGCAAAACCTAAATTCATTCCAATAATTCTAAAAAATTCCTGAAGTTAAACCTCCATCCGTCATGATATGCTGACCGCTGATATAGGAAGCTTTGTCCATGGCCAAAAAAGCAATGGCACTTGCTACTTCCTCGGGCTGGGCTACTCTGCCAATTGGCGTTCTATCTACAATTTGCTTTAGTTTATCCAGATTAGCTAGATAGCTATCTGTTAAAGGCGTTACCGTAAACCAAGGTGAAACGGTGTTTACTCGAATGCCCTCTTTTGCCCATTCAACAGCCAAACTACGGCTTAATTGGATCATTGCAGCCTTAGAAGTTGCATAAGGGGATCCAGTTCCAACATCATACTGACCTGCAACAGAAGCTACGTTGATCACTGATGCATTACCACTTGCTTTTAACATCGGAAAACATAACCTATTCAGCTCAAAAGCACTAAAAAAATTGATCTCATAAATTTTACGATATTCATCAATGGTATAATCAACGGTTCCCTTACGGATATTTGTTCCTGCATTATTCACTAAAACATCTAACTTATCCCATTTATTGGTCAAAAAATTAGCTAATTTTTCTCTATTATCTTGCGAAGCAGCATCAGCAGCAACTCCATAAACTTTAAAGCCTTTTCTTTGGAACTCCCGTTCCATTTCATGAACCGCTACAACATCTCGGGCTGTAAATATGACTTCGGCACCTAAGGAAACAAACTCTTCTACAACTGCCCTACCTATTCCTTTTGTTCCGCCGGTTACTAATGCTTTTTTTCCTTCTAAATTCCAATTGTTCATTTTGATCAAATTTAATATTCACCTATTGATATTAACAAAAAAATCCCAGAAAGTTTAAACTTTCCGGGATTTTAATATAAAGTTTTATTAATTATTTAAGGTCTATTAATATTCCAGCAAAAAGCATTCTTCCCAATTGTGGGCCACCCCAAATTTGCTTGTTATTAGAATCTGTTAAGTTAGATCCACCTACTTGAATGGTTGATTTCATTTTATCTAATTTATAAGATAATGAAGCATCTAATGTTCCAATTTCACTAATTGGACCCACATCAAAAGGAAACTCATAAGTGAATCCTTGTTGGTATCTATAGTTCACATTGTAACCCAATTTCTTTTTAAACTCTCCATCAATACCTATGTTAAATTTGTTTTCTGGTGTATTGTAGAAAGCTAAGAAACCAGTAGGAACATCACCAATTTTATTGAAACTATAGTTTGCATTGAAGTTCAATTCTTTCACATAATTATAACCTAAACCTACACTTACTCCTTGCGTAGTAACTTCTTGTTTGTTATTATACCAAACTTGAATGATACGAGTTGGACTAGCAGGATCACTTAATCTGTTTCTCGTTTGACCATCTGCACCTGGTGCTGCTCCAATAGCTACTAAAGTTTGAGGAATAGTAGGTCTTGTTCCATCTGTATTTCCAACAAATGGTTGTGCTCCGATAAAATTGTTATAATTACTTCTGTAATAAGTTACATCAAAATAGATATTGTTATTGATAACTGTTTTATAACCAACCTCAAAAGTTTTTACTTGCTCTAAATCTAATCTTGGAGCGGTATAATTAAAAGCAGTTGAACCACCAGCAACGGCTCCAATATTTACGGCTGGGTTGCCACTTCTTAAAAGGGAAGTGTTATAACCATTAAATCCAGTTTTTACGTTTCCTAATAATAATGCGCTTCCAATATCCAATCTGATAAATTGATCAAGTTGTGTTGGACTTCTAAAAGCTACCCCATAACTGGTTCTAAAATTGTGTTGTCTTTTATCACCGAAAGTATACACAGCAGAAGCTCTAGGAGATACTTTAGCATCAAAGTTTTTAAATTGATCATAACGAGCTGCTACCTGAATTTTTAATGCGTCTTTAAATAAAGTTTTAGAGGCTTGGCTATAAACGCCATATTCATGATTTTTAATTCTATCACCGCCAACAACGTCTTCAAAAACCGCTCCTTGCGAAGCAAGACCAAAGGATCTGTACGCACCACCCACTATTAAATCTAAAGCTTTGAAACCAAATTTATATTGACCACTTACATCAGTCATAATAGAATTCACCGGTAATCTAGAACCCGCTGGCTGATTTAAGGAAATGTTATATTTTCTCAATGCGTTAAAAGCTGTTGACCCTTCTTTTGGCCAAGTTGCTTCTGCAGCTGCATAAGCTTGAGATGGTGTTGCACCTTGTTGTAATGCAGCACCATAGGTTCCAAAAAATAATGCTGTATAACTTGTAGCCCCACCTGGTAAAGCCGGTTGTCCGGCAGCTGTAGGATTTAACGTTGCCATTCTAGCGCCAAGGAAACTTAAATCGTAGGAATCATTTCCACGATCCTCTGTTCTAAATGCTCTCAAAAACCAATTATCTGATTTTAATTCGGCTCTAAACTGATTAACATTTAAATTTTTTAAACGATATCTGCTGGTTGATTGATAAGTTGTGGTTCCGCCAACCGTTTTATAATCAAGCGTAGCCTTAAGCTTATCGGTAATTAAATAAGAAATACTTGGGTGGAAGCGATAACCCACGGTTTTATTATCATCAGCAATTAATCCAGTTTCTGTCCAACCTGGAGTGTATATTACTTCACCAGGAATGATACTAACACCTGCTTGACTTGTGCTAATTTCGCCATACTTGTTTAAAGCATCATATCCAAAACCAGATCCTTGTTGATAATTTTTAGCGGAGGTGATTCTCTTTGGAGAATAATCTGTAGCCAACCAATCATTCGCAGTAATGTATGACGCATTAATTTTAAACGCGAATTTATCGCCCAACTTTTTAGCATATCTGATTTGACCATCAAATAAATCTCGTGAACCGCCCTTTAAACGTAATGATAAACCTTCGCTTAAGAAAGGATCTTTAGAGTTTGTAATTAATACGCCGTTAAATGCATTTGCACCATAAAGTGCTGATGCAGGACCATGAATAATTTCTACTGAAGCAATATCTAATTCTGAAACACCTAACATGTTACCCGCATTTAGATTTAAACTAGGTACTTGGGTGTCCACATAATCAGCTAGCTGTATCATTCTTTCAGACTTCGGACTGTTGAATCCACGAGTTGAAATCGTGGTAAGCAACATTGAAGAGCTATTTACATCAATGCCTTGATACCGAGATAAGTTAGAGAACATTTCGGGTCCACCGCCACTCAATAGTTGTTTAGAACTTACTTTTGTTACCGTTACAGGAGCCTCCAGAATTTTTTCTTCCACCCTAGAAGCCGATACAACAACTTCATTAAAATTAATGGTGCTCTCTTTTAAGGTAATTTTTAAATCTGTATTAGATTTATTTAATGTAATTTTTTGTGTTTCATATCCTAAAAAAGACACCTCTAAAACAACAGAATTATCGAAGTTTACATTTAAAGCAAATGTTCCATCTGAGTTTGTGGAGGTTCCAATGAATGAGCCTTGTACTTTAACACTAGCTCCTGGAATCGGGCTGTTATCTGATGCGATGACCTTACCTTTCACATTTTGAGCTAAGACAGGATAAGCAAACAATGAAACGCATAGCATAACTATGCCTGACAGTAGTAGTTTTTTCATCTTAAAAAATTTATCGTTTATATTTGGTTAATACTATGCAAGCATAATAAAATAAAAGTAGAATAAATAATTCGTCTATTCAAATAAATTTAAAGTTCTCTTTGATTCGTTTTTCTTTTAGAATTTAAATTGTAATATTCTCGGATGGAGACTTTATAGAAAAAATCTAAATTATTATTAAATTCAAGATCTTAATTGTAGAAAAGTGTAATTTTAATACATATATCCATACATAGAATAATCTTTACTAATTTCCTTTAATCGAATAGAAAAACATGAGCAGCTTATATCCACTAAAATTCAAAACTATTTTCAAAGATAAAATTTGGGGTGGTGAAAAAATTAAAACTTATTTAGGCAAAGATTTTTCTCCACTACCTAATTGCGGCGAAACCTGGGAAATATCTGGCGTAAAATCTGAGGTTTCTGTTATTGCAAATGGGCCTTTAACGGGTATTACTTTAGCTGATTTATTAGCTCAGGAAAAAGAGAATTTAGTTGGTAAAAGTGTGTATAATACGTTTGGAAATGAGTTCCCACTATTGATTAAATTTATTGATGCCAATGATGATTTATCTATTCAGGTTCACCCTGATGATGAATTGGCAAAGAAACGCCACAACTCTTTTGGTAAAACCGAAATGTGGTATGTGATACAAGCTGATGAAGGATCTTCTTTGATTTCTGGTTTTAATAAAGATGTAGACCGAGAACTTTATCTCAAAAAATTTAATGCAGGTGAGCTAACTGATATTTTAAATAAAGAAACAGCTAAAGCAGACGATGTTTTCTTTTTACCAGCTGGTAGGGTGCATACCATTGGAAAAGGTTTGCTGATTGCTGAAATCCAACAAACATCAGATATTACTTATCGGATTTATGATTTCGACCGTGTGGATGCTCATGGAAACAAAAGGGAATTACATACCGAAGAAGCTTTAGACGCTATAGATTTTACTTTTTATGATGAATATAAAACTTCATACAAAGCAATTAATAATCAACCAGTAGAGCTGGTTTCATGCCCTTATTTCACTACTAATGTTTTAAATTACACACAAGAAACTTTTAGAGATTACAGCAATTTCGACAGCTTTGTAATCCACATATGTTTAGAAGGTTCTTATATTTTAAAATATGGAATCGAAGAAATTCCGGTTAATATGGGTGATTGTATTTTAATCCCTGCTACTACCAACAAAGTAGTACTAGACACTAACAAATCATTCAAAATATTGGAGAGCTATATTTTATAACTATTTTGGTTTACTTTTTGTAAACAGATTTACATGTTTAATTATGTCGACCTTATTTTGGTTTTGATATTATTGTTAGCAGTATATCAGGGTTATAGAAGAGGTTTTATTTTGGGACTTTTAGATCTATTAGCATTAGCCGTAAGTTTATTTGCGGCTTTTTATTTTTATCTATATGTCGCTACTTTTATTGATGACCATCTCTTTAGAATTGAAGAACGTTGGCTTTTTCCCTTATCATTTTTTATCAGTTTGCTGATTACGCGACTGATTATTGGAACTGCGATTTTAAGACTATTCAAAATCATCTCAAATAAAATCCATCAAAATACGCTAAACAGAACGATGGGACTTTTACCCGGTTTAGTAAAAGGATTATTTATAACAGCGCTATTTTCAGTTATCTTTTTATTTGTTCCCTTATGGCCAGATCTACCACAA
Source organism: Pseudopedobacter sp. (assembly GCA_014378105.1). Lineage (GTDB taxonomy): Bacteria > Bacteroidota > Bacteroidia > Sphingobacteriales > Sphingobacteriaceae > Pseudopedobacter. The sequence continues at coordinate 1,168 of JACMOI010000160.1, read as the reverse complement.
AAAGCTAGGGAAAGCTATTTTGCCAATAATCTATCTCAGGGAGTCGAAACAATAGACAATAAAATTGCTCCTGATATTAGCGAACAGGTAAAGCAAAGTATCAGCAAATTAACCATAGAGCCAGAATCAGAGGAAACGGTCTATCTAAACTTTAAAGTTGACAACCCTATTTCCAATGAACAGATGGAAAATCACCTATTGGTTTTGGTAAACGAAGAACGAAAGAAGGCTGGCTTAAATCTATTAGAAAAAGATTTAGCAATTAGAACTGTTGCTCGTTTACATTCAAAAGACATGTTCCAAAAAGGATATTTTTCTCATATTAATTTAGATAATCAATCCCCTTTTGACAGAATGCGAGCTCATGGCATTATTTACAGAGCAGCTGGAGAAAATTTAGCGCTAGCCCAAACCGTAGAAATCGCACATTTAGGTTTAATGAATTCACCTGGACATAGAGCAAACATTTTAAACCCAAAATTCAATCGCATCGGTATCGGAATTATGGATGGTGGAATTTATGGTATCATGGTCACACAAAATTTTAGAAATTAAATAAATTGTCTCCATTTTAATTACTTTTAAAAAAATGAAGACAATTTTATCTATTGATGGAGGCGGAATAAAAGGAATTATCCCTGGAATGGTGTTGGTAGAGTTAGAAGAGCGCCTTAAACAAAGAACTGGGAACCCAAATACTTTTTTAGCTGATTATTTTGATTATTTCGCTGGTACCAGCACAGGTGGAATTTTAATTGGTTTAATACTTTGCCCATCAAAAGAAGATCCTAAAAAACCAAGATTTACAGCCAGGGAAGCTTTAAATCTCTATATAGAAAACGGTTCTAAAATATTTGAAAGTAAAGGCGTTAAAAAGTTCTTTGCTGATATTGGTTGGGTTACCGAAAGATATGATGCCACTGTCTTAGAAGATATTCTCTTAAAATACTTTGAGGACGTAAAGTTAAGCGAGCTCATAAGACCCTGCCTAATCACTGCATATAATATTGAATTGAGAAAAGCTCACTTTTTTAGACAGAGGCTTGCGAGAATTAGAGGAGATCAACGTGACTTTTTTATTAGAGATGTTTGTAGGGCAACTTCTGCTGCTCCAACTTACTTTAGTGTGGCTGAAATTCATTCTTTATCGGGTGTTAGGTATCCACTT
>JACMOI010000159.1 GCA_014378105.1 Pseudopedobacter sp. | reverse complement strand
GTAAAACGTATTTCCATCGTTTTTTATGTTGGTACGGGTTCATTATTTTGTAAGCTAAAAACAAAAGGCTGTAAATTAAAAGCTAAAATAAATATTAAAATTTACTAATTAACCATTATCAATTATGAAAAAAAGCAGTAAAATTTACTGCTTTTATAGTCTACATAGAGTAAAAACTTGCTTTGAGCTTAAAGCCGATGGTTATCCTAATTTCCACCAATAATCACTGGGTTTTTACCACTTCCCATAATAATAACCTTTGCATTTTTAGAGGTAGCAATTTCCTTTTGGGCTAAGATAGACTCATATTGAAGCTGTCTATCAGACAATCCAGTAGAAAGTATTTTCTGATAATCTGCAATACCCTGAGCTTCTACCCTTTTACGTTCTGCTTCTTGTTTTTCTTTCTGAAGTACAAATGTCATCTTTTGTGCGTCTTGTTCTGCATTAATTTTAGACTCAATACTTGCCTTCACTGATGCCGGGAGCGACACATTTCTAATCAACAATTGTTGCAATTGTAACCCTCTTTTAGCAAAACTTTTCTCTATAGTATTATAAATCTTATTTTGAAATTCATCTCTTTTAGTGGAATAAAGTGCTACTGCGTCATAAGAAACCGCATTATCTCTTATGGCCGTTCTTGCCACTGGACGAACAATTTTATCTAAATAATCAGGACCAATTCCCTTTAAAATATTGGGTGCTTCAGAACTTTTAACATTAAAAAGTACCGAAAGATCAATCACCACTTCTAAACCATCAGCAGTTAGAATTCTGATGGCATCGTCTCCTTTTATAGCTCCTTCAGCATGATCAGCTGACATCGTATAAGTTTGTGTCTTAACATCAAAACTGGTTACTTCTACCAACGGATTTACAAAGTTTAAACCACTGTAAAGAACTTGATTATCCACCTTACCAAACAATGACTTTACACCTACTTGTCCTGCTTCAATCGTTTTAAAACAAGAGGTTAACACCCCAATAACAATGATAACTGGTCCAACAATATATAATAATTTACCAACTTTTTCTGTTTGTGGCTGACCTTGTTTATTGATCACAAAACCCAACACAAACGCAATAATACCAATTACAATAAACACCATAGTTAATTTTCTTTAAATAATTATTTTTTCCTTTTATTCTTTTGTTTGACATTCATTTCGGCTTTTTGTTTCATTTCTTCTCGAACTGATTTTGTGTGTTTTATTTTATAGAACACACTTAAGCCAAATGCTGATGCGCATAAGATAGGTATAAAATAATTACCGCCTTTATAGCCGTAGTAGCCTACAATGACAGATGCAAAAATCATCACATTAAGAATGGTTCCGAAAACAACATGTTTTACCATTACAATTAATAAACTTGCATTTCAGGATCCATTTCTGCTTTCCAAGCCAAAATTCCACCTTTAAGATTATACAGATTGGTGTAGCCTAAGGTTTGCTCTAATTGGTTTAATGCCGCTGCGCTTCTTGCGCCACTGCGACATTGCATGATTACAGGCTTAACTTTTGAGATTTTATCTGCTTCTACCAAAACACCTGATAAAGGGATGTTTTCTCCATTGAGGTTTGACATCTCATATTCAAAAAGTTCGCGAACATCAATTAATTGAAAATCCTTACCTTCTTCTCTCCATTGTTTCAATTCCGAAACTGTAATTTCTTTCATGCTGATATATTTTTTATCAAAGTTAAAAAATATAATGAGCTTGTGCATCTCGTAAATTCTAAAGTGATCTTAGTGGCGTTCAAACAGAAAATATATAATGTAACATTTAAACAGATATACAACTCTTACACAAATATGAATTATGATTTATTTCCGTTCTTTGTGGAATAATAATTGAATGCACTGATTAATGAAAAAAATTACTGATTTCTTTTGGTTTTGTTCTGGAGCACATGTTGATACCTTAAAAAAATATCCAACTGAGCACAATAAATTTGTAGGAATTGGTGCCACAATTTTCTTTACTGCATTATTCGCAACCTTATCAGGTGGATATGCTATGTATTTTGTGTTTTCAGGCAGTGCAGCCGCAGTTCTATTTGCGATCAGTTTTGGTATCATTTGGGGCTTGGCGATCTTTAATATGGACCGTTACATTGTTGCCAGCATAAAAAAAACAGGAAGTACTAACCATCAGATACTTCAAGCCATGCCTCGTATTTTATTGGCAATTATGATTGGTGTAGTGATTTCTCGTCCTTTAGAATTAAAGATTTTTGATAAAGAAATACGTCAAAAATTAAAAACTAGTTACCTCAATGGACAGCGAGCAAAAATCGATACTTTAAATAAAGCATTTACCAATAAATACAATCTTGAATTAGGAAAATTTCAAGATTTAAAAATTGAAAAAGATTCACTCGAAAAAGACATCAACCGTTCTAGATATACGCTCAATCAAGAGGTTTTTGGTGATAAAACCAACCAAACCAGTGGCGTAAACGGTTACGGAACCTACGCTAAGCAAAAGGAAACGGTGGTTTTACAAAAAGAGCAAAGGCTAGTACAAGTAAGAACAGAATTAGATTTAGTAGATAGAATTATCAATACCAGAAAAGAGATAGAAGGCTTAAACAGCACCAAATTATTTAATGAAACACAGTTGGATAGTCTCTCTAACGTTGCTGGTTTTGCTGATAGAAATTATGCTTTAGGGCAGTTGTCTTTTAATCCTGATGGTACGCGAGACCTGGATACTTATTTAGCCATTTCATTTATCTCCTTTCTC
>JACMOI010000158.1 GCA_014378105.1 Pseudopedobacter sp. | reverse complement strand
CTCGTTTCGCCAAGTGGCGGGCAGTGATCAATATGGGTGATGGCATTCCAAGTGTTGGAGCTATCGAAGCCAATGCACATGCCTTGGCCCGTTATGCTGCTTTATGTCAGGAAGCAGGACTGGTGCCCATTGTAGAACCAGAAGTGATGATGACTGGAACTCATTCTTTAGCGAAATGCCTCAAAGTAACAACAGAAGTGCTACACACCGTATTCGAACAACTTTACAAACAGCATGTTTTGCTGGAAGGGATGATTTTAAAACCGAACATGATCCTGCCCGGATTGGATGCCATTCATCAGGAACCCATAGCTACCATAGCTGAAACCACCGTCGCCTGTTTCTTAAAAGCAGTACCTGCCACAGTTCCAGGTATTGCATTTTTGTCGGGTGGACAATCGCCAGCGCAAGCTACGTCCCATTTGGCTGCTATGAACAAAATGTATGCATCAGAAATTCCTTGGCATCTTAGCTTTTCGTTTGGACGGGCGCTACAACAACCAGCTTTAGAAATATGGAATGGCGATGATGCAAATATCGGGGCGGCGCAACAGGCATTATACCTCAAAGCGGTGTTGAATAGAGCGGCTTGTATGGGCCAGTATAGCAGTTCAACTGTTTAAAGGTGTGAATCATGTAACTTTTAGTTAGAGTTGTGTAATTGTTACTATCCTCAAAAGACGACCTTTAAATATAAACGATGCTGTATAATAACAGATATCGTTATTTATTGAATTCACATTTAAAATTAAAAAAAATGTTTTACAGCAACTATGGTGGCATGAACTTCATTTGGTGGATCGTTTGGATGATCTTGATCTTCTGGATATTTGCAACACCTTATCGTATCCCTGGTCAACGCCACAAAAAGGACACACCTCTTGATATTTTGCAAAAAAGGTTCGCCTCTGGAATTATTAGTGAGGATGAATACCAGCAGAAAAGAAAAATACTGGAGATAGATCCCCCAAAGCAAAACTTATAACCTAATAAATCGAAATATCATGCAACACACGATAAATAGTTTAATCGGATTCAAGATGGATGCCACCGACGGTGAAATCGGCGAAGTAAAAGAATTTTATTTTGATGATGAAAGCTGGGCTATCCGCTACTTGGTTTTGGAGACCGGAAACTGGTTCTTCCATAAAAAAGTATTGATTGCACCACAGGCATTGTTGTCACCAGACTGGAAAAACAAAAACTTTCCGATTAACCTCACCAAAGCACAAATAAAAAGCAGTCCGGATATTGATACAGACCAACCCATTTCTCTCAGACAAGAAATCGAAATGTATGGTCATTATGCCTGGCAGCGCTATGGTGGAAGTGGCTTTTATGCTGGCGGTACCGCAGGCGTGATGGATCTACCTCCAATTATTGACGAAGAAATCATCAAAGCAAATGATCCTGCTGTTGACCACACTAAAGAAGACCCACATTTACGCAGTACTGAAATTGTTACTGGTTATCACATCCATGCCATAGACGGAGAGATTGGTCATGTCAAAGATTTTATGATGGACGACCAAACCTGGACACTCACCAACCTTTTGATTGATACACATAACTGGTTTGGCGGAAAGAAAGTATTGATACCTGTCAGACATGTTAAAGAAATTCTTTGGGCTGATTACAAAATCAACCTCGATACCACCACTGCATTTATAAAAGATGAGCCCTCCTTTAAAGAGGAAAGTTTCACTTATTAAAGGCAGGAATAACCCTCCACTTAGCTGAGTGATTTTTCATGCTATCCATGCTTTTCGATGAATTTTGATCCTTGATATGAAAGAAAAAAAGAAAATATTACATCATCTATATATCGAACTCGTCAAGCTACAAAGAGAAGTTATATCATCTAATCTCAAACTCTTCGTCATCATTGAAGGCAGGGATGCAGCCGGAAAAGACGGTACGATTAAAAGAATAGTCAAGCATCTTAGCCCACGTGAAACTATTGTTGTGGCCTTGGGTAAACCATCTGACCGGCAGGATAGCGAATGGTATTTCCAACGATATACCGCCCATCTGCCTGCGGCTGGTGAATTTGTAGTTTTCAACCGAAGTTGGTACAACCGAGCAGGTGTTGAAAAAGTAATGAAGTTTTGTACCCAAAAAGAATATCATTCATTTTTTAAGGAAGTTGAATTATTTGAGGAAACGTTGGTAAATGCCGGTTTTATTATTTTAAAATACTACTTGGATATCAGTAAAAAGGAACAAGAAGAAAGACTAGAAGATCGCCATAAAGATCCACTCAAACAATGGAAAATAAGTCCAATTGATCAAGTAGCGACGAAACATTGGAAAGACTATTCTGATGCCAGAGATGAAATGCTGCTGAATACCAATTTTGCCCATTCACCTTGGTATATTGTTAAGGCAGACGACAAACATGATACCCGCATCAATGTGATCAGTCATTTACTCCAAAATTGCGAATATCAACACAAGGACGAAAAAGCATTATTGCATCATACCGACTTGATTTACCCAGCCACAACGGAAAATATGGTAGAAAGACTCTTCTAAAATGATCGCAAAAAAATGAAGCCAGTCTCAAACCATATAGAGAAGAAATTAAACACTGGCAAAGTTATTTCTGTTCGGGGTAGCGTGATCGACGCTTGCTTTGAGCATTCCTTACCTGCTATTTATGGTTTGTTATATGCTGGCGAACATCAAGAAATAGCAATAGAAGTGCTTTCACAACTCGATGATCAAACCGTGAGAGGGATTGCACTCACACCCACTCAAGGTTTGGCTCGCGGGATGCGGGTTGAAGCCGACGGTAATGAATTAATGGTACCCGTTGGAAAGCGAACTTTGGGCAGGATGTTCGATGTATTTGGACATACGATTGACCATCTGAAGCCTCTTGCAAAAGGGGAGAAACGAAATATTCATCAAGCGCCACCTCCATTAGATCAACGCTCTACCCAATCGCAAGTATTTGAAACGGGGATCAAAGCAATTGATGTATTGATTCCGCTGGAGCGTGGTGGCAAAGCTGGATTATTTGGTGGTGCAGGTGTAGGCAAAACGGTTTTATTGACCGAAATGATTCACAATATGGTGGGCCAGAACAAAGGTATCAGTATGTTTTGTGGCATCGGCGAACGATGCCGCGAAGGAAACGAACTCTATAATGCCATGAAAAATGCCGATTTGCTAGATCATATGATCATGATGTTCGGGCAAATGAATGAGCCGCCAGGAGCCCGTTTTAGGGTAGGTCATGCTGCTTTAACCATGGCAGAATATTTTCGGGATGATGAGCATAAAGACGTTTTACTACTAATTGATAATATTTTTAGATTTATACAAGCGGGTATGGAAGTATCTGGACTGATGGGACAAATGCCATCACGTTTGGGTTATCAGCCTACGCTGGAAACAGAATTATCTGCATTAGAAGAACGCATCGCCAATACGGATACGGGAGCAATTACTTCTATACAAGCGGTATATGTACCGGCTGATGATTTGACCGATCCTGCAGCGGTGCATGCCTTTTCTCACCTTTCGGCAACCATTGTGCTTTCAAGGGAGAGAGCTAGTGAAGGACTTTATCCGTCCATAGATTTCCTGCAATCCAACTCAAAGATGGCGACCCCTGGCATTATCGGGGACCGACATTATAAGCTTGCCCAAGAGATTAGGCAAACACTGGCACAATATGAAGACCTGAAGGACATCATTTCTATGCTGGGGATGGAACAGTTATCCACAGCAGACAGATTGGTAGTGAACCGGGCTAGGCGTCTGGAACGCTTCCTCACCCAACCTTTTTATGCCACCGAACAATTCAGCGGTGTCAAAGGAGAAGTAGTTAGCTTAAAAGATTCGCTCGATGGTTGCGAACGCATTCTATCCGATGAATTTAAAGACCTGCCTGAGAATGCTTTTTACATGATAGGAACTATTGATGGGGCACTAAAGAAGAAAACAGATAAAAAGGACAGTAAGGTTGCTGCAAAACCAGAGGTTAAACAATAAAAAAATGGAGCTAAAGATTTTATTGCCGCATAAAGTGTTTGCCGAAATCAAAAACGTTGATAACATCCTTGTGGAAACCAGTGAAGGATCTTTTGGATTTCTGCCCCAACGACTGGATTGTGTGGCTGTTTTGGTGCCGGGAATTCTGACTTACCAAACAGACAAATTGCATTATTTAGCCGTGGACGAGGGATTACTGGTGAAAACAGGCGAAAAAGTGATGGTCTCTGTGAGAAATGCAGTAGGCGGTGTAGAGCTTGGAAAGCTTGCTGACACCATAAAAAATGAGTTTAATAAAGCAGATGAAAATTCAGAAAAAGTTCAACACATGGTGTCAAAGCTGGAGAGCGGTTTCCTTTCCAGGTTAAAGAAATTTCAACAACTATAAAATGGCGGCACCGGAAAAAGAGGACCCCGTTTTTGGTCAGATTGTCTCGGAAAAAGAGAAGCGCAAATTAAAATCGCTCAATGAAAAAAAAAGAGCAGAATGGTTTGGTTTCGGCATGTTTGGAATGGTGGGCTGGTCTATCACCGCACCTACTTTTTTAAGTACCATTGGTGGGGTTTGGCTAGATAAAAATTATCCGCAATCTTTTTCCTGGACCCTCACCTGTTTAATATTGGGTTTGGTAATGGGCTGTTTCATTGCTTGGAATTGGATCATAAAAGAAGATAAATAATAAAGAGATGATAGTGATAGCATTAATAATTGGATTGATTTTAGGGATCCTATTTTTTGGAGGTTTGTGGTTCACCGTAAAAAAGACTTTAGGTACAAAATATGCGGGCTTATGGTTTACTGGCAGTTCAATATTACGTACCGCAATTGTTTTAACAGGCTTCTATTTTATTGTACAGAGTGGTTTGACGCCACTACTGATGAGCGTTGCAGGATTTGTGGCCGCCCGTTTTTTGGTACTACGGATAACCAAACGCATCGAACAAAAGGAAATCGTCTTGTTGCAGGATCATAAATCATGAACCTAAGCCCCGATCAGACTATTTTTTGGAGCAATGGTTTCATCACCATCAACCTCACCATCGTGACCACCTGGGGCATCATGTTGTTTATGGTCATTGGCGCAAAGCTCATCACCCGTAATCTAAAGACCACCCACAAAATTTCACGCTGGCAATGTACTTTAGAAATGATCGTCACCACCATCAATGAACAGATCAAAGAAGTTGGCCTCGAAAATCCAAGTAGGTATATTGGATTTATAGGTACCCTGTTTCTATTCATAGCAGTTAGCAATTTCTGGATTGTTTTGCCTTGGTACGAACCGCCAACAGGTTCCCTATCAACCACGGCGGCTTTGGCTATTGCTGTGTTTTTGGCGGTACCCTTTTTTGGAATTCAACAAAGCGGTTTTTTGGCTTACCTCAAAACCTACATTAAGCCCACTTTCATCATGTTGCCATTTAATATCATCAGTGAATTATCAAGGACACTGGCATTGGCCATCAGGCTGTTTGGGAATATCATGAGTGGCGGAATGATTGTCGCTATTTTATTGAGCATATCGCCATTATTTATACCTATAGTGATGAAATTACTCGGGCTGCTTACTGGTATGGTACAGGCCTATATATTCAGCATTTTAGCGACAGTTTATATCGCAGCGGCTGTGCAGGAGAGTGTGAAGAAGAAAAGGAAAGTAGTAGGTAGTAAGTAGTAAGATTAAAGAGCAAAGAATAAAGATTGTAAATAACTAAAAATTTAGAACATGGATAATGTATCATCAATAGCAATGGTTTCAATTATTACTGCAGGACTTACCACCGGCATTGGTTGCATGTTTCCCGCATTAAGCGAGGGTAAGGCGGTTGCAACAGCTTTAAGCTCCATCGCACAACAGCCCGATGCGGCACCTACCATCACTAGGACTTTATTTGTCGGGCTGGCGATGATCGAATCTACAGCAATTTATTGTTTTGTGGTATCGATGATCTTGATTTTCGCTAACCCGTTCTGGACCCACATCATTGCTAAATAATCTATTATGCAAATTAACTGGTTTACGGTCATAGCCCAACTCATCAATTTTTTGTTGCTGGTTTGGTTAATGAAAAAGTATCTCTATCAGCCCATTTTGAATGCTATTGATGAACGGGAGAAAAAAATAGCTGCGGAACTGTCGGATGCAAAAAACAAAATGGCAGCCGCAAAAAAAGAACAGGATGAGTTTCAAAAGAAAAACGAGGTATTTGATCGTCATCAAAAGAAAATGATGGATAAGGTAAGCTCAGATGCTGAAAAAGAGAAAATAAAATTACTGGATGCTGCGCAAAAAGAAGCCGACGATTTAAAGCAAAAGCGGGCGGAGGAAGCAAAGGAATTAGCAGTGCATTTAAACAAAGAACGCTCTAAAAAAACACAGGAAGAAGTGTTGGCTATCACCAAGAAAGCCTTGACCGAATTGGCTTCCACCAATCTGGAAGAACAAACTGTTCAGGTTTTTATCAATAAAATAAAATCCATAGCCGGTAAAGACAAAAAGCAATTTATGGATGCTTTTCATGCCAAGTCGAGTCCCCTATCAGTTAAAAGTGCTTTTAAATTGTCTGCAAAGGAAGAAAAAAGCATTAAAGTTGCGATAGCGGATTTATTAGGGGAAGATGGTGATTATGAGTTTAAAACCGATGCTAAAATGATGGGTGGGGTAGAATTAGCCACAGAAGGCTATAAACTTTCTTGGAGTTTTTCTGCCTACATCTCTTCCCTTGAGAAAAGCATCGCGGTGGCAAATAATGAAACCGATCAAGCGCTTAAAAAATAAAGAGATATGCCTAGCCAAAAATTAAATCCAATCGGCAACACCTTTGAGCAATTTGAAAAAGTCATTGCAAATCATGTGTTTGCATTTGCACCTCGAGAGATTGGCTATGTTAAAAGTGTGGCCACAGGCATCGTAAAAGTTTCCGGATTGGAAGGAGCAGGTTTTGAGGAATTGCTGAAATTTTCCGAAGACCTCTATGGTATAGCCTATAATCTGGATGAAGGGGAGATCGGCGTCATATTACTGGGGGATGATACCCTATTGAACGCCGGCGACGAAGTAGAGCGAACCGGACGGGTAATGGATGTACCCGTTGGAGATGCTTTGATTGGAAGGGTGATTGATCCTACTGGTTTAGCAATCGATGGTAAAGGAGCAATAGCCTCTAGCCAAAGATTGCCCATTGAAAGACCCTCTCCTGCTATCATGGACCGTACCGCGGTGAATGAACCTTTGCAAACGGGCATTAAAGTGATTGATGCGCTCATCCCGATTGGTCGAGGGCAGCGGGAACTCATTGTGGGTGACCGACAAACCGGAAAAACCCAAATCGCTATTGACACCATCATCAACCAAAAAGGAAAGGATGTGATTTGCATCTATTGTGCCATAGGTCAACGGGCTGCAGCAGTAGCCAAAGTTATTGCCACCCTCGAAGAAAAAGGAGCAATGGATTATACAGTGGTAATGGTGGCAGAGGGCAATAGCACTGCCGGACTAAAATTTATTGCACCTTATGCAGCCACCAGTATTGCTGAATACTTTATGGAAAAAGGCCAAAATGTGTTGATTGTTTATGATGATTTAACCCACCATGCCCGAGCCTATCGAGAACTTTCGCTCTTATTACGGAGGCCACCGGGGCGGGAAGCTTTTCCGGGAGATATTTTTTATATCCATTCCAGACTATTGGAAAGGTCCACACACCTGAGCAAGGAGTTGAAAGGTGGCTCATTGACCGCATTGCCCATTATAGAAACCGAAGCACAAAATATATCCGCTTATATCCCCACCAACCTTATTTCCATTACAGATGGACAAATTTACCTGTCGCCAAAACTATTTGAAGCGGGGAATTTACCGGCAGTAGATGTTGGCAAATCGGTTTCAAGGGTAGGCTCTAATGCGCAATTGCGCGCATATAAATCTATCGTTAACCTAAAACTCCAATATGCTCAGTTTGAAGAACTAGAAAACTTTTCGCGTTTTGGAACCCGACTGGATGACGACACCAAGAAAGTGATTGATCATGGACAACGCATCCGAAGCTGTTTAAAACAAAACGAACTTCATCCATTAACGGTCTCCGAACAGATTGTACTGCTACTTTCGTTAACAGAAGGACTTTTTGATGCCATCCCTATCGATAAAATTGAGGAAGCTGAGGCAAACATTCTGCAAAACATGGAGCAGTTTTCGGCAGGGTTATTGAAAGAATTGTATACAGACCAACCTTTAAGTGATTCGAATAAAGAAAAAATCATCAAGGTTGCAGGTAATCTCCTCAGCTCTTTTCAGGATCAGAAAGAGGATAAAAAAGAGCAATAGTTTGTGGATTTTACAGCTTACCAGAACAATACCCCTTCACAAGGAATTCAGGAAACAGCCTGAGAATTTTAAACCATTAAAAAATAAATATCATGAAACATCGTATTGAAAGTCTAATTGGATTTACCATTGGAGGTACAGATGGAGGAATTGGAGAAGTAAAAGAATTTTATTTTGATGATCATACATGGACCATCAGGTATTTAATTGTTGAAACAGGAAACTGGCTCTTTGGTAAAAAAGTGCTCATTTCACCTGAAGCAGTGGTAAACCCAGACTGGGAAGCCAAAGTGTTTCCAGTTAACCTCACCAAAGAACAAATTAAAAATAGCCCGGATATTGATACCAAAAAAACGGTTTCTCGCCAACATGAAATTGAACTGTATAATTATTATCCTTGGACAAGTTATTGGGGTGGCGGAGGTTGGGCTAGTACCATGGGTACTACTGGAATGATGACATCACCTATTATGCCACTTGAAACAGCAATCCATGAAAATATTGACAGCGAAGTTGCTGCTCATCCACATTTGCGCAGTACAGCTAATGTAACTGGTTATCATATCAAAGCTATGGATGGTGAAATAGGTGATGTGGAAGATTTCATCATTGACGATAACACTTGGAAAATCGACTTTATGTTAGTAGATACAGGTAACTGGTTTCCCGGTAAAAAGGTGCTCATATCGCCCAAATGGATAAAAGAAGTAGCATGGCAAAAAGATGAAGTGATCGTTAATGCTTCTGAAGAACAGGTGAAAAACAGTCCAGAATATCAGCCAAGTGAGCACTTAAGCGAAACGTATGAAGCCAATCTTCAAAACTATTATGGTAATTTCATTAGGCATTAAAAACTTGTAATGCTATGACGTTTATGCTTAATAGTATTTACGAAATCCTATTTAGGGCTTGAAGTAAAAAATAACAATGGATACGTTAGCCGATTTGAATAGAAAGCTGGAAAGCGCAAAAGACATTAAATCTGTGGTGAAAGCGATGAAGGCAATGGCAGCTTCCAATATTTCACAATATGAGGCAGCAGTTGTTTCCCTTGGCGATTATTACCATACCATAACTTTAGGTATCAAAGCTTATCTCACAGCAGAAAAGGTACAAACCGTTATTAAAAAACCTGTACCTGGGAAAGAGGAAGCGCAAACCATTTGTGTTATTGTTTTTGGTTCGGACCTTGGCTTGGTTGGACAGTTTAACGACCTCATTTCAAAATATGTGCAGCAGAGCTTGCCAGCTTTTGCAGGTAAAAAAGAAATTTGGGTAATTGGGGAAAGAGTGCAGGCTCTTTTGCTGGATGTAGGTTTAAATATCAGCAAATATTATCTTGTTCCTAGCGATTTGGAAGGCGTTACCCCGCTGATTCAAAACTTGTTGATTGAAATGGAAGCGAGTCGTGAAGATAGAAACATCCAGCAATTTTATGTCATTCATAATCAGCCTAAAGCCGGTTCAGGTTATGAGCAGGTACAACAGCGGTTATTACCCCTAGATGAAAAATGGATGCTAGACATTATGAGCCTCCAATGGCCTAGCAAATCTATCCCAGAAGTGATTGGAAATCCTGCAACTACGCTCAGTGCGCTCATCAATGCCTATTTGTTTGTTTCGGTCTTTCGGGCATGTACAGAATCATTAGCAGCAGAAAATGCCAGTCGCTTGCAAGCCATGCAGCGGGCGGAGAAAAGCATCAGCGAGATGCTGGAAAGCCTGAGTAAGAAATTTCAAAGTTTACGCCAGAGCATGATTGACGAAGAGCTTTTTGATGTGGTTTCGGGCTTTGAAGCCCTGAAACGTAATTGATTTTTTTTCCAAGGAGTTGTCAACCTGAGCGGAATCCGATAGCTATCAGACGAAGTCTAACGACATAATTAATTGAGGTTTAACAAAAAGTGAACAGCGCTATCTTTGTGCAAATAAGGTTTTTCTTTTCGAGAATCTTACAAATGTTCTCTCCTCTGTCTATTTCCTCACAAAACGAAATGACAAATAATAATAGCGGGCAGTGATGACACAAGCTATGGAATAAGAGGTAACAAAACTCGAGGTAACGCAAAAGTTTATGATTGATTAAAGTGTTCCAAAAAGCGATTTAAAGATGTAACATGTGCTGGTGTATGGCAGATTTGCTTCTCATCTGAGTTCCATCCTCATTAAAAATAAAAAGCTTTTTATGAATTTTTAAAGAGGCCTTTAAAGGTTAAAATTGAGTTTACACAGATTTATTGTGATAAAGATCATTTAATTAGAGACTTCCAATCATCTAAATCCTTGATTTGTTTGGTGAAATTGAAATCATAAAAATTAATGATGAGAAATTGGAGTATAAAATATGTCCTTGTTTTTTTGTTGAGCTGTATTTCATTAAATAGTTTCGCACAACCTCATAGGGCGGAAACACCACAAACTATTGTACAAAAAAATTGGGACTTAAGTATAAAAGGAAGCTTTGTTGAACAAAATGAGCTCACCTTGGATAGTGTAGAAATTATCGGTTTTTTAAAAAAATATCCTCAATTAAATGGGGTTGAGCATGATATATTTACTTTTTATAGCAGCCGAGACTTTACTTATGCTTGGTTTGATGATGGGAAATTAATAGAACAAGCAGGTAATCTCTTTAATAGACTCATCAATTTAAAGAACGAGGGAATTTACAGCAAAATTCCCTATCAACATTCATTGGACTCTTTATTTAATCTATCAGGGACAACACATCAAAGAAAGCCCAATATTTCATTGGAGCTGATGCTCACTGCAGATTACTTTATATTTTCCAAGTTAAGTTGGGAAGGTATGGATCAATCGGTGAGTGAATCTTTAAAATGGCATCTCCCCCGAAAAAGGGTTAACTATGAACATTTTCTGGATAGTCTATTGGGAAATAAGACCGATCAAAAGTTAATTAAAGAACCCGTTTATAGACAATACGACTTGCTAAAGGATTATCTTAAAAAATATCAAGATTTAGACCATCGCGAGGTTTGGGCAAAGCTCGACAATACCCAAAAGGCAAGCCTACTGGGAGATTCTTCTCTACTGATCGCCCAAGTTAAAAAACGACTTTATTTATTGGACGATTATCATGGAGATACCAACAGTATCTTTTTTGATGAAGAATTTTACCATGCCCTTCAAATATTTCAGCAAAGGAATGGGTTAACTGTTGATGGTATTTTAGGTAATGAAACTATCAACACTTTGAATATCCCTTTAAAGAGCCGTATTCGTCAAATCATCGTTAATATGGAGCGAAACCGCTGGTTGCCTATTGCTAAATATGAGGATGTTCTGGCTGTAAATATTCCTGATTTTAAATTACATGTTTTTCATAAAGATAGCTTACTATGGAGCTGCAAAGTCGTGGTTGGGCAAAGTACGCATCCTACTACCGTTTTTTATGGGGAAGTACAAACCGTCGTATTCAGTCCATACTGGAATGTTCCGGAAAGTATTGTAAGGAATGAAATTTTACCACAAATGAGAAAGAATTCAAATTACCTTGCTACACATGATATGGAAATTACAGGCTATAGAAATGGTTTACCTATCATGCGGCAAAAACCCGGACCCAATAATTCTTTAGGTCTGGTAAAATTCCTTTTTCCAAATAGCTATAATACGTATTTACATGACACGCCAGCTAAATCTTTGTTTGGTGAAACGAACAGGGCTTTTAGTCATGGGTGTATCCGCGTGGAAGAACCTGTTAAACTGGCTCATTTCCTGCTCCGTCATCAAACTGAATGGTCACCAGAGAAAATCAATGTTGCGATGCACAATCGCCAGGAAAACGATGTTACATTAAAAACTAAAGTCCCTGTTTTCATTGCCTATTTCACTGCATTTGTAGGACAAGATCATCAGTTAAATTTCAGAAAAGACATCTATGATTTGGATGAGCATTTAGCGGATATGTTATTAGAAACTGATCAATCGGTATTAAAGTGATTTACCTCCTTACTTTGTGAGGAGTGTAGCGACGTGACAATCCCTGTGGAGCAATTCACTGGCTCTAACTATCCGCTTTTCTTTTTTATATTCAATGAGAAGGGCTGGGTATAAATTATCTTAAAATGGTATTTTAAAACAAGTGCTTTCCCCTTTATCTTATACTTATCTTATTACTAAAGTTATACCCATCTACGTTAATCCTACGTTAATCTTACGTTAATGGTTACTTTAGGTATTTAAAATGAGCGGATAGATTTAAGAGCTAGAATATTTTAGAAGGTTTTTTAAAGCTAGATTAAAATTAGTTATTTCTGTAATCTTATACAAGAGCAGTTGTAAAAAATTGATCAAGTTGATTTGCTTGTGCATCAATAAATTTATCATGAATAGTTAGTGTAGTTTCCAGCAAAAGAAGAAACAAATATTTTGAAATCCCGACCTAGCCTTCTGTTTTCTAAATATACTTAATTAACCCTTCGAAATCATAAACGAATAATACCCTGAAACAAAGGAATAGTTAACCACTTCCGATTAATTCTCCCATTCAATTTGCCATTGGCTTAAATAGGCTGCAATAGGAATCATACCTAAAGCTGCTCTTCGCTTGTCAACTTCTTTGGGATTTTCAATAGGAAATACATAATATTTTCCAGACTTCTCATCCATACCCACTTGTGTTCCATAGGTTTGTTTATGCCCTTGATCAATGGCGACTCTATCTTCCAATTTTGCCAAATCTTGTTTTGACGCTGCGCCGTTTTGAGCAGCCTTCCTCATCATTGGAAGAAAATGTTCTTGGTCCTTTTCAGAAGAATGTTGAATGACCAAGAATAACGCTGAATTACCAGTAGCTCCCACCATTTTATCACTCAGCCATCCGTATTTTTTGATGATATCCTTTACAACGATTAAATTCAAAGCATCTGCTTTATTCATCTTGCTGGAAAGTTCTTTCATCTGAGCGGATCTTATTCCATACTTTTCAGTAGTGGAATAGTACAATTGCCTATATTCTTGATCCTTTTGGTAAACATCATTTAATATTTTTGTTAGCTCTTGTTTCTTTTTTTCGCTTAAAGCTATATCACTTTTTTTACCTGTTTTTGATTGATCTTGACAGGCTATACCAAGAACAATGAAAAAAGAAATAATTGATATCGAAATTAAGTTTATATTTTTCATAGGTAAGTATAAGAAATTAAGGAGCGTAATTTACAATTCAACCATAGGATTTTACCTAAAAAAACGCGTCTCCTGAGCTGGAAGTGTATTTAAAAATGTACTTCCTATTTTTATAATTATAGCTATTTTGTATCAGATTAGAAAGCACCATTTAGGCTCTTATAAATACTTTTTCAAAAGACTTGCACTAATTAAAGATTTGTTTTTCTATTTAAGTTGCATTAATGATTGTCGAAGAATCTACTCGCTGGTGCGAGTTTACAGCTCTTATTAGGTATTTGTATATAAATCGTTCTCTAAAAAAAACGAACAGCCTCCACCCTATTTTCCTTCTTCACCTTTTAATTTTGTTTTGAGTTTCACTAACTCGAACCAGATGACGGAAACAAAACCCACGCCTAAACAGGTTAATAACTGAACGCTATTCAGTCTTTCAAACTCGAAGAAATTGGTGAGCGGAGGAATGAATAATAGTGCTGCAGTAATACCTATTGTTAGAAGAATGATTAACAAAATAAGGTTGTTTTTATAACGGATAGTGGTAAATATGGAATAGTAAAAAGAACGGTTTACCAGCGTTAAAATAATATTTGCAACTATTAAAACGGCAAATACCATGGTGCGCGTATGTGCCTCATCGAAGGATTGATATACAGAATATTGATAAATAAACAAAGTGCCTGCGGTAATGGCTAATCCTTGGATAATGCTGGTGGTGAGTTCTTTCCAATTGAAAAATGAGTCCGTAAGTGGTCGTGGCTTTTGCATCATGGTATTTCTTTCCATTGGCTCGTTTTCGTAAATAATAGAACATGTTGGCCCCATGATGAGTTCTAAAAAGATAATGTGTACGGGCGAAAATATATTCGGATAAATCCAGCCTAAAGCCAAAGGAATAAACACGGTTAATACAATGGGAATATGGATGGAAATGATGTATTGTATGGCTTTTTTGAGATTGGTGTAAATGCGCCTACCCATTGCTACGGCTTGTACCATTTTAGAGAGGTCGTCCTCCAATAAAATTATGGATGCGGCTTGTTTAGCGATCTCCGTTCCTTTTTTACCCATAGCCACGCCAATGTGTGCGGCTTTAAGTGCGGGACCATCGTTTACACCATCACCTGTCATGGCTACAATTTCATGCTGGGCTTTTAGCGCATTGATGATTTTTAATTTAGCATCGGGAAACATACGGGTAAAAATGGTGGTCTCTTTGACACATTTGCTCAATTCTTGGTCATTCAGCTTCATCAGATCTTCACCGTTGATACATTTGTCAGCGTTCCTAAATTCGATTTGTTGCGCTATGGCCGCTGTAGTTAGCGCATTATCGCCAGTCACCATCTTCACATCAATTCCTGCCTTATAAAAATCCTGTAATACGGTTTTGATGTTTTCTTTTGGAGGATCGTTAAAGGCGACCAAACCCTTAAATGCAAATTGGTATTCCTGTTGGGTGGCAGGAAAATCGTTACCCTTAAAAGATGCTTCTGCAACCCCCAAAACTCGGTATCCATCTGTCGCTAGCTTTTCTAGGGCATCGTTTATTTCCTTTTTTTCTTCCTTTTTTAAATTGCAAATAGCGATTAAAGCTTCTGGTGCACCTTTTGCAGCGATGATACGATCTCCTTTATTATTCTCAAATAAATGCGTCATCATTGGAGGTTTACCTCCTAATGGATACTCATGAATTATTTTATAAGCTTTTCTTTCATCAGGAATGTCGGTTTCGGCATAAGCTTCATGCAAAGCAATCTCCATTGGGTCGAAAGGAATAGGCTCACTGGCCCACATGGCAGTTCTGATTAAATCTTTATCGACTTGTACTAATTTATCTGTGTTTTTGATTTCATTGGTCTCGAGAATGAAAAGTTGAGCCAAGCTCATCTTATTTTGGGTGATAGTGCCTGTCTTATCGGTACAGATGACTGAGGCACTACCCAAAGTCTCCACCGTTTTCATCTGCTTAACAACAATGCCCATCTTCATCAAGCGCCAGGCGCCTAAAGCCATAAAAGTGGTAAAAGCTACGGGAATCTCTTCTGGCAGGATACTCATGGCCAGCGTTAATGCTTTAATTAAGCTATCTAAGATATGATAGGAATGAAAATAATTGATTCCCCAAACAATCAGGAAAACGATAGCACCCACTATCACCATCTTTTTCACAAAATTATTGATCTGTAGTTCTAGCGGAGTTTTCTCTTCGATAATGGTTTCCAGACTTTCGCCAATTTTTCCTAATCGGGTTTGATTGCCAATGGCAGTAATAGTGGCAATGGCCAACCCGCTAGCTACTGTGGTTCCATGAAAAATCTGGTGATCATTAGTATTTGCATCCTTGAAAACCGACAAAGATTCGCCTGTAAGGATGCTTTCGTTGATAGAAAAATCGTTGGAATGGATGATGGTTCCATCGGCAGTAATAGCAGTTCCTTCTTCCACCATTAAGCTGTCTCCAACAACGAGATCTTCGCTATTGATTTCGACAAGTATGCCATTCCGGATGACTTTACATTTAGGTTGCGAAAAGTCCTTTAACTTTTCTAAAGCATTTCGGCTTCTAGAGTCTTGAAATAGAGAAATACCAGCAACCAACACAATTGCTGCTGCTAAAAAAATACCGTCACCTGTTTTACCGCTTATAAAGTAAATCATCGAAGTCACCAAAAGCAAAATAACCATCGGCTCTTTCACAATTGATTTTAGGGCATCAATAAAGCCATTTTCCTTTTTATAGTTGAGTTGGTTTCTCCCATGTTTTTCTCGCGAAAGATGAACTGCTGCATCGTTTAATCCATCGGTATAAGCACTATAGTCAGCAGTTGTTTTTCCAGAGAAATCTGATAAGGTTACATGGTACTTTTTATCTGGAATCATTTGTGTTTTCTTCAATGAAGTGGAATGATTATAAGACTCAAATTGATTATAGCGCTTCTGTTATAGGGCCTTAAGATTTTTTAATCCCCCTTATTGGAAACAATTTTCATCCATCACTCTAAAATGCTTTTCTAGAAAATATGGCTGATTGTCATGATTCCATTCTAAAGAGGCTGTCCATTCGCCATCTGATAAGTCTTTGGTATTAATGTCCACTGTGAAGTCTTCATCGCTTTTGAAGATGAGCGATTTGACTTTGTTCATCATTTCCTTTTTCCTTAATTGAATTTTTCCTTGTACAGGATGCATGAATTGGATTTTTAGCGCTTTCATAAGATTTTTCCTTTATACAAATTTGTATGAAATTTAATGGATGAAAAATGACGAAGGTCACAGTCTAAAATGATATCAATAGCTATGCCGAACTTAAAGGAGGTTGAACGATATAGGTCATCAAAAAATTTATTTTTAGCCTTCGTTCAATTATTCAACAAAATTTTAAATCGCATTTAATATTAAAAATCAATACCTGATGACAATAACCAAAATCACATGCCTTTCCGTACCTATTGGCGGTATAACTGATATAAAACTACATCAAATAAAAAAGAGAGACCATTTATGAGCTCTCTTCGTTACTGTGGAAGGATTTTAATATTACGCTTAAATTGTCTGAACAGTATTTAATTTAAAATGAAGTCTATCCTCTTCACCCTTTTATTCGTTTAAACTAAAGAGCGAACATCAAAAACATTAGCTAAAACTTAAATACATCACCACCATTTTATCGGTGAAAAATGGAAGAAGCTCACCCCGAGTTAATCAATATTAGCATTCTTTAATCTCAATGCATTCATGATCACTGAAACGGAACTGAAACTCATTGCCAATGCGGCAATCATTGGAGAAAGTAACGTCCCGAAGAATGGATAAAGCACTCCTGCAGCTATAGGAATTCCTATTACGTTGTAACCAAGTGCAAAAAAGAGATTTTCTTTGATGTTTCGCATGACTTTGTGGCTCAATTGTTTTGCCTTAGCAATTCCATTTAAGTCGCCTTTAATTAAGGTAATACCTGCACTCTCAATGGCAACATCAGTGCCTGTACCCATGGCAATACCAATATTAGCCTGAGACAATGCTGGTGCATCATTAATTCCATCACCAGCCATCGCTACTTTTTTACCAGATGCTTGCATTTTTTTAATTTCTTCCAGTTTATCCTGTGGTAACATTTGTGCTTTATAGCCATCTAAATTTAAAGTGTCACTAACGGCTTTAGCAGTATCCTCATTATCGCCTGTAAACATCACAACCTGCAAACCTTCTTTCTGTAATCTATGAATCGCCTCTTTACTAGATGCTTTGATTTTATCGGCAATCACCACAAAACCAACAACCTTGTTTTCGACCGCCAAATAGGAAACAGTTTTACCTTGTTTTTGTACCGTCGTTACTTTTTCATTAACTTCTGTACTGATGTTCGCTTTAATATCCGCCATCAATTTATCATTACCTAAAGCCAATTTTTTTCCGTTCAACTCTCCAATTACTCCTTTACCAGTGATGGCTTCGAATTTTGATATGGGGAGTACTTTAATATTTTTCTCTTTACCATATTTCAAAGTGGCTTGCGCCAGCGGATGTTCACTAGAACTGTTTAAGGCAATAATTTTTTCTATAATGTCATTTTCGCTGAAATCAGTTTCTACGCTTTCTACTTTCTCTACCGATGGCTTTCCTTCTGTTACTGTTCCAGTTTTATCGATCACTAAAACATCCATTTCATCCATCTTTTCTAAGGATTCTGCATTTTTAATCAACACACCAGAATGTGCCCCTTTTCCAACACCCACCATTACAGACATTGGCGTTGCCAAGCCAAGCGCACAAGGGCAAGCAATAATTAAAACTGCAATGGCATTTACAAATGCATAGACATAGGAGGGCTCTGGACCAAAAATTGCCCAAATTATAAAAGTAATGACTGAAATAAATACTACAATAGGGACGAAATATCCAGAAATCTGATCAGCCATTTTTTGAATAGGTGCTTTAGAACGACTGGCATTATTTACCATCTCGATAATCTGGGACAGCAATGTTTCTGAACCTACTTTCTCAGTAACCATCACAAAGCTTTTGTTCCCATTGATGGTTCCCGAACTCACCTTATCATTTTTCTTTTTTTGAACAGGGATTGGTTCTCCAGAAATCATCGATTCATCGATTACGGCTTCACCCTCATGGATGCTACCATCAACTGGAATCTTTTCTCCGGGTTTAACCCGCAATAAATCTCCAGGGTGAATGCTATCAATGGAAACCACTTTATCCTCTCCGTCCACAATCTTGGTAGCTTTATTTGGAGCAAGTTTGAGCAATTCTTTAATCGCACTATTTGTTTTGCCATGCGCTCTCGCTTCTAATAACTGACCCATTAACACTAAAGTAAGGATCACCGTGGCTGCTTCAAAATAAACAAATACGGTACCCGATTCGGTTTTAAACTGGTCAGGAAATACACCTGGAAATAACAATGCAACCACACTAAATAACCAAGCCACACCAGAACCAATACCAATTAAAGTAAACATATTAAGGTTCCATGTCATTACTGAACGCCATGCTCTTTCAAAAAACATCCATGTGGCGTAAAATACCACAGGAATAGATAAAGCCAACTGCACCCAATTCCAGTATTTCAAATCCATCAATTTATAAATTGGATTGTTTGGAATCATCTCAGACATGGCAATTAAAAAGATGGGAATTGTAAATGCTGCTGCTATTTTAAACTTTCTTAATAATTTAAGATAAGTTTTGTCTTCCTCATCATCAGTTGCCTCCATTGGAACCAAATCCATTCCGCATATTGGGCATGCACCAGGCTCATCCTCCACAATTTCTGGGTGCATAGGACAAGTATATTGCGTTGCCTTATTGGTGACAGCTTCTTCAACCAAATCCATTCCACATACTGGACAGTCACCCGCTTTATCGTATGTTTTATCGCCTTCGCAATGCATTGGGCAATAAAAAGTTCCATTTCCACTCTTTAAGTTGGTCTTCGATTTATGCTCTTGAGCTTTGCTTTTAGCATCATTAGAACAACAAGAATTTTCTTTTTTTGAGTCTGGCTTTTCTTTATCATTTGGAGCACCACAACCGCAACCTTTTTTTTCTTCAATAGGTGCTATGGTATAATGCGTTTTGGCACTTAAAGCTTTCTGTAATTTTTCTATAGAAATAGGTTTATCCGTTTCTACTATTGCTTCTGGCGGATTTAGCGTAACCGTTACATTAATGCCCTCAATGTTATTTAAAGCATTTTCTGCATTGGTGCGGCAACCATTACAGCTCATCCCACCTATTTTATATGAATGTTTCATGGTTCTTTTTTATACAAAAATAAGTTTCTTAAAAAGGATGATGTTACACAATTACAGGTTTAATTTATAGGATTCACAGTTCTTCTATATTTGTACGTTTATGTTCTTTCAATGATTTATAAAAAGAAGGTGTAAGACCAGTGATCTTTTTAAATTGATTGGAAAGATGTGAAACACTGCTATAACCTAATTGGTAGGCAATTTCAGAAAGAGAAAGCTCATCATATAAAATTAATTCCTTTACTCGCTCTATTCTTTGATTGATAAAATACTTTTCAATTGAAATACCTTCCAACTCAGAAAAAATAGTACTTAAGTGGTTATAATCGTAATTTAATTGATCTGATATATGTTTTGATAGATTAACAGAATTGGCCTCATTTGAATGGAAAACTTGAGAGATAATGATGGTTTTAATTTTATTTACTATTCTACTTTTCTTATCATCAATCAGTTCAAAACCCATTTTTTTTAAGGATGTATTTAACGCAAATAGTTTCTCTTCCGTCAAGTCTTTTTCTATTTCCACCTCCCCTAAATTTGTTACTATAGGAATGATTTGATGTTCATTCAGTATGGTTTCGACCACCATTTTGCACCTGCTGCAAACCATGTTTTTAATATAAATTTTCATCGATTCATCAGTAAAACTTCATTTTAAATATATCAGTTTTATATTATTATTTTCCCATCCTTGCCAAAATTGCTTTCATCTCTGCTATTTCCTTTTGCTGAGCCTTGATAATCCCATCAGCCAATTTCCTCACTTCTGGGTCTTTAATATTGGCGTTTTGACTGGTCATAATTGCCGATGAATGATGCGGGATCATGGCTTTCATATACTGTTCATCACCAACTGGGGTTTGAGTCCGCAATGCGGTAAGCACCAACCCAAAAACCACCATGCTACCAATCATAATCAAATTGTTTGTTTTTTTATTTGGATACATTTTTCCCATCATCAGCATCATGATAATGGCCATCGGACTCACCATTAATAAAGCCATGTATATTCTACTAAGGCTAATATAAAAATGGTCAATAGCTACGATGTTGATGAACATGATGCTATACAT